>DATJPP010000065.1:0-3659 GCA_035506355.1 Candidatus Margulisiibacteriota bacterium
GGGATAGAAGCCCGGGTCTCCTCCTAATTTTGTTTGCCAAAAGAAGCTAATTTTGTTATAATATTCCTCTCAAAATTAAAAGGAGTTCAAGATGATCGAACGTTACAGTCTGCCTGAGATGCAGGGCATCTGGGAGGATGAGTTCAAGTTTAAGACCATGCTTGAAATCGAACTCCTTGCCATAGAAGCCCTCGCCAAAGATAAAAAGATCCCTCAAGAAGCAGCCAAGAGAATAAAGAGGAAAGCCAGTTTCAACCTAAAGGATATTAAGCGGATAGAAGAGAAGACACAACATGATG
Organism: Candidatus Margulisiibacteriota bacterium; assembly: GCA_035506355.1. Lineage (GTDB taxonomy): Bacteria > Omnitrophota > Gorgyraeia > Gygaellales > Profunditerraquicolaceae > DATJPP01. The sequence continues at coordinate 300 of DATJPP010000065.1, forward strand.
TGGTAGCTTTTGTGACCAATGTGGCACAAAATATTGGGCAGGATGCCAAATACCTACATGTAGGGCTCACTTCTTCCGATATCCTGGATACTACTCTTGGGGTACAATTAAAGGCCGCCTCCGAGATATTGGAGAAAGATCTTCAAAGGTTACTTATTTTGCTGGCACGTAAGGCTAAGCTTTACAAGGATATGGCTTGTATCGGCCGTACGCACGGTGTGCATGCAGAACCTACGACATTTGGCCTGAAGCTTGCCCTCTGGTATGATGAGACCAGGAGGAACCTTATCCGCCTTCAATTGGCAAGAGAAGAGGTTTCCGTAGGCAAGCTCTCCGGCGCAGTCGGCACCTTCTCACATAATGATCCGGCAGTAGAAGAATACGTCTGCCGCAAATTAGGTTTAAGGCCGGTGAATATCGCTACCCAGGTTATACAGAGAGATATCTATGCGGTATTTATGGCCAGGATTGCTATTATCGGTTCAAGCCTGGAAAAATTCGCTACTGAGATCAGGCACCTGCAGAGAACAGAAGTTTTAGAGGTAGAAGAGCCTTTTGGAAAAGGCCAGAAGGGCTCATCGGCTATGCCGCATAAGCGTAACCCGGTTATCTGTGAGCGCATTTGCGGGCTGGCAAGAGTGCTGCGCAGTAATTCCCTGGCCGCGATGGAGAATATCGCGCTCTGGCATGAACGCGATATCAGTCATTCTTCGGTAGAGAGGGTGATTATCCCGGATTCCACCCTTCTCCTGGACTATATGCTGCATAAATTCATTCAGGTTATCGAGGGTTTAAATGTTTATCCGGAGAATATGCTGGCGAATCTCGCGCGCACCCACGGACTTATATTTTCACAAAGGGTCCTTTTGGCGTTGATGGAGAAAGGCCTTGCAAGGCAAAAGGCCTATGATCTAGTGCAGCGCTGTGCGATGAAGAGTTGGAAAGAGAAGAGCGACTTTAAAGATAATCTTCTAAAGGATAAAGAAGTTCCTCGGTATCTTAATGAAAAAGAATTAACCCGGATCTTTGACTTAGATTATTATTTGCGCAACGTGAACAAGATATTCAAGAAAGCCGGTTTATTATAAATAACCCGCCTTAAATACCTGTAGTTTACCATGCAATATAAAGTCGAGGTAAGAGAGAAGCCCGGAGTTTTTGATGCTGTCGGCTCCGGTATAAAAAAGGATATCCTGGATTTAGGGATCAAGGGTATCGAGAGGGTGGATTTTATCCAGGTCTATAACCTCGAAGGAAAGATCCCACGCTTGGATTTGGAAAAAGCCTGCCAGGAATTACTTACCGATAAGATCTCCCAGGTTTATAACATAGTTGAGCCAGCCAAAAAATCGCAGTCTAGAAAAAATCAATACGTAATAGAAGTCGCTTATAATCCCGGGGTGATGGACCCGGTTGAAGATTCTACGCTTAAAGGTATTAAAGATTTAGGTATTTCCGGAGTAACCTCGGTTAAGACCGCCAGGAAATATCTTATCAAAGGCAGGATTAATCCGCAGCAGTTAAAAATCGTCTCTGAAAAACTGCTTTATAATAAATTGATCCAGCATATTGTCAGGGCTGATGCCGCAGGCCTGCCGCTTCATTCCGCGGGATACCAGTTTAAACTTATATCCGTAGATATTCTCTCTGCTTCAGATAAAGAATTAACCCGTATTTCGAAAGTTGGGCAGTTATTTTTGAATCTTGCGGAGATGCGCTCAATCAGGGATTATTTCAAAAGCTTAAAAAGAAATCCTACCGATGTGGAGCTGGAGACGATTGCCCAGACCTGGTCAGAGCACTGCTGGCATAAGACTTTCCGGGGCAAAATAGAATACACTGAGGAGATATCAGGTTCTAAAAAGAAGAAGAAGATGGTGATTGATAATCTTCTTAAATCTACGATCATGAAGGTTACCAGGGAGTTGAATAAGCCATGGTGCGTTTCGGTATTCAAGGATAACTCCGGAGTGATCAGGTTTGATGATAAGAATAATATCTGTTTTAAGGTTGAGACCCACAATCACCCTTCAGCGCTTGAGCCATTTGGCGGAGCGAATACCGGTATAGGCGGCGTTATCCGCGACCCCATGGGAACAGGACTGGGAGCAAAGCCCATACTTAATACCGATATTTTCTGTTTCGGTCCTCCGGATTATCCTTTTAGTAAATTACCCGCCGGAACACTGCATCCTAAACGGGTGATGAAAGGGGTGGTCTCCGGAGTGCGCGATTACGGAAATAAAATGGGGATACCTACGGTAAACGGTGCGATACATTTTCACGAAAGGTTCGTGGGAAACCCCCTGGTCTATTGCGGCACGGTAGGTATTATGCCTAAGGATAAGTCTTTTAAAGAGGTGAGAGAGGATGATCTTATCGTTGTTGTCGGCGGCCGGACCGGGAGGGATGGTATCCATGGCGCAACTTTCTCTTCCGGAGAATTGACGCACGAGTCCGAGACTATCTCAAGCGGGGCGGTGCAGATAGGCAACCCCATACAGGAAAAGAAGATGCTGGATACGATCCTGCAGGCCCGCGACAGGGACCTTTATAGCGCCATTACCGATTGCGGCGCAGGCGGCCTATCCAGCGCCGTCGGCGAGATGGGCGCGGAATTGGGGGCGCGGGTAGATCTGGATAAGGTGCCTTTAAAATACAGAGGGCTTTCCTATATGGAGATCTGGATCTCCGAGTCTCAGGAGAGGATGGTTTTGTCTGTACCCCGGGAAAGCATTGATGAATTAATGGCGGTATTCGCAGCAGAGAATGTAGAGGCGGCGGTAATCGGCGAATTCGGAGGGGGAGGAAGGCTTAAACTTTATTATAAGGATAATCTTGTGGCCGAATTGGAGATGAAATTCCTGCATAAAGGGCTTCCCAGGATTACCAAGAAGGCAAACTATAAACAGCAAAGATTTAAGGAGCCCAAGGCAGGCCCTGCGCAGAAATTGGATAGTTACCTGCTTAAGCTTCTCTCGCGCTATGATATCGCCTCCAAAGAATGGGTCATCCGGCAATATGACCATGAGGTCCAGGGAGGTTCAGTCTTAAAATCCCTGGTGGGGATAAATAATGACGGGCCGTCGGATGCCTGCGTTGCCCGGGCCTTACTTGATTCTAATAAAGGGGTTGTCCTTTCCTGCGGGATAAACTTCAGGTTCGGGCTCATCGATCCTTACTGGATGGCTGCTTCCTGTATTGATGAAGCCTTGCGCCAGATCATCGCTGTCGGAGGCTCTTTAAAAGAAGTGGCGATACTGGATAATTTTTGCTGGGGAAACCCGGATAAACCGGACAGGCTGGGCGGTTTAGTCAGGGCTGCCCTGGGCTGTTATGATATCGCCAGTGGTTTTGGAG
>DATJPP010000066.1:0-3138 GCA_035506355.1 Candidatus Margulisiibacteriota bacterium
TGAGCCTGGATAAAGATTGTTGCTTGCTCTTCTCTATCGCAGTCAGCAGATTCCCTACTTTTTTATCCTTGAATAATTCCAGCTTAAAAAGATTATCGGCCTTAAGCTTATAGATATCGGAGAAATCTCTTACTATTTTAAGTTGCACCAGTTGGCTGACCACCGCCTCTCCCATCCCTTCAATATCCATGGCTAAGCGGGAGGAAAAATGCAATATGGCCCTTTCCAGCTGCGCAGGACAAGCTGGGTTTATACAACGGTAAGCCACGTCTTCTTCCTTTTCTTTTACTACCTTCCCCCTGCATACCGGACAGGCTTTAGGGATAGATAATCCCTTACTCCCCCTGTGCTCTACAACCTTGACCACCTTAGGAATTACATCGCCTGCCCTCTCTATTAATACGCGGTCGCCTTCTTTAAGCCCGAGACGCGCTATTTCATCAAAATTGTGGAGGGTTACGTTTTTTATGGTAACACCGGAGCATTCAACGGGTATAAGCTCGGCGGTAGGAGTGATAACGCCTGTCCTGCCTACATTGAGATTGATCTTTGTGACCTCGGTAGTCGCCTGCCGGGCGGGGAATTTATAAGCCACTGCCCAGCGCGGGCTCTTTAAAGTAAAACCCATCCTTTCCTGCTGCTCCAGGGAATTGACCTTGACCACGATCCCGTCTATTTCATAACTCAACTTCTCCCTCTTTTGCTGCCAGGACTTGCAATACTCAATTACCTCCGCAATGCTAGCGCAGATCCTGGATTCAGGGTTTACGCGTACGCCCCAGGATTTTAATTTATCAAAATACCCCCATTGTGTAGCGATATGCGCTCCTTTATATTCTCCCAGGGAGTGAGCAAAGAAATTAAGCCTTCTTTTAGATACAATAGAGGTATCCAGCAATTTAAGCGACCCGCTGGCTGAATTACGGGGATTGGCAAAAAGGGGCTCACCGAGCTCCTCCCTCTCTTTGTTAAGGGACAAGAATTCCTTCCTGTCCATATATACTTCTCCGCGGACTTCGATAAAATCCGGGATATCTTTCCCGCGCAAAACCAAAGGTATAGCCCGGATAGTCTTGATATTTAGCGTAACATCCTCCCCGCTCTCCCCGTCGCCGCGGGTTGCCCCTATCTCCAGCCTCCCTTTTTCATAAGTTATATTTGCGCTGATACCGTCAATCTTAAGCTCTACCACGTATTCAACGGCTTCCCGGGCATGCAGTGTCTTACGCAGGCGCCCCTCCCACTCCTTTAATTCCTCAAAGGAATAGGTATTATCCAGAGAGAGCATTTTCTGCTTGTGCTTTACTATCTTGAAGTTATCCAGAATCCCGCTCCCTAAACGTACCGTAGGAGAGTCATCGCTTTTAAACTGTGGGAACCGATCCTCTAAATCTTTTAGCTTACGCAAGAGGTCGTCATATTCCTTATCTGAAACTTCGGGCTGGCTCAAGGCGTAATAGAGATAATCATGGCGGCTGATTCTTTCCTTTAATGCCTCTATTTCTTTCTTAACCTGTTCAGACATTTATCAGCTTCCTAGAAAAAGTCTTTCTCCCAGGGCTGCCGGAAGGCCATGCGAGAGAATCTTACTATTGGCAGAACGAATATCGTAGTCTGCCCTTTTGATCATTGCTTCTTTTTTTTCGGAGTCATAAATACAATATGCTGCCCGAGGGTCCGAATCCCTTGGTTGACCTACGCTGCCTACATTTATGATATAGCTGCTTGAATCATTGAGGTTAATGGAATTGTCCTTGAGGTGATGTATTATACCACTCTTATCTTTTTCAAATACGCCGGGTACATGAGTGTGGCCGACGAAACAAACCGGCTTATCCAGCAGATTAAATGTATTTTCAGCGAGACCGCTGTCGGCAAGATAATTGAAATCTTCAGGGTAATCTAGGGTTCCGTGTACGAGAGTAAGGTCTCTGTTCTTAAACACCAACTTTAAATTTCCCAGGAAATCACAATGGGCGCAAGAGATATGTTCCCTGGTCCAGAGCAGGGCCTGACGCGCTATGGGATTGAAAAACTTGCTGGGGTAGAGCTTTACCACTGCCCAATCATGGTTTCCCGCGACAACAGTTACTCCATCCGCCTCGATCCTATCTATGCATTCACCGGGCTGCGCGGCATAGCCTACCACGTCTCCGGCGCACAGGTATTCATCAATTGCGGCTTTCTTACAGGCGGCAAGGACTACCTCTAACGCATCAAGATTGGCGTGAATATCGGCGAAGATGGCGTAACGCATCAGAACCTTACTCTGAAATCACTGAATCCTTCCGCAGGAGCTTCCCAGTCCACCTCGGTACCACTTACATAGCGGGGAAAAACCCTCTGGATCTCACCCAGAAATTCCTTCAAGACGGCTTCTTCTGCCTCTGCTACTATTTCAACTCTTCCGTCGGATAAATTCCTGACCCAGCCATAGACACTAAGTTTTGAGGCAATCTCTTGCGCAGTAAAACGGAAGCCCACGCCCTGGACCCTGCCGCTATAATAGAGGTGGACTTGTTTCTTCATTTTGCCTAGCTGGGATCAGCCGCATCGCAACTATTGCCGCAAAACATAAGCCTGGCGCATGCCGTTGCGGTGTATCCAGGGCCAATTGATTCCGTCCCCGTCTTGCAAGCAAGCAAAACCCTCTCCCCGGGTTTGCCTCTTACGTAGACGATAAGCTTGGGGGTGAGCCATTTCTTCTTCTTGCCCACTTCATACATACTCTCTCTCCTTTAAGCGATGGAAAATACGCACCCTAACTTATTCCCTCGCCTCAACCTAGCTTGTCCACAAAGGCTCGGGACCAATTTACCGACTACTAAAGTTGATGGTAAATTGGTCGGGGCGGACAGACTTGAACTGTCGACCTCAGCGTCCCGAACGCTGCGCTCTACCAAGCTGAGCCACGCCCCGCCTTTTGTATCGAACCAATGTTCAGCAAAAGACACCTCCTCTACTGCATTGCAGGGGTGCTAGATTTCTATAGTACCAATATTTAGGAAAAGACACTCCTCCCAACCACGTTGTAGGAGCATATCAGCACTTATTTTATTTAGTATATCAGAATTCGGGAGGATTGTAAATGGCGATAGCGAAAATCAAACGCGGACTAATCTGGAAGAACGGCCTAAA
>DATJPP010000067.1:0-9777 GCA_035506355.1 Candidatus Margulisiibacteriota bacterium
AGGGAACAGGAATACACGATATCCAGGGACCTCCATTGTTGGATTATGGACATTACTTTTAATACCAAGCAGAACGAGGGCTCAACGATATTTTTTGCATTCAGACTCAAAGCGTTCCCTGAAATGCAATTCGGTTTTAACCAGAGTTACAGCGGACCCAAGTCAGGCGCGCAGCAGACTAATTAATCAAGGAGGGTATTCAAGTGAATATTTCAATAATCGGTTCAGGTTATGTCGGGCTGGTAACTGGGGCTTGTTTTGCCGAATTAGGCAATAAAGTGATCTGCGCCGATAACGACTCCAAGAAGATCGCCAGCCTTAAAAAAGGATTCATACCAATTTATGAGCCGGGCTTAGAAGAGATGATCAGCAATAATCTCAGGAAAAAGAGGCTCATCTTTACCACGAGCATAAGGGATGCGGTCGCCAGCTCGGAGGTTATCTTTATCGCCGTAGGGACTCCTCCTCTTGAGAACGGCGAAGCAGACCTTACGGGGATAGAAAATGTAGCCAGGAATATAGCAGTAAATATGAAAGGTTACCGTCTGATAGTGGAAAAGTCCACTGTCCCGGTTGAAACCGGAGAATGGGTGAGGCATACCATTGCTACCTATATTAAACATAAGTGCAAATTTGACGTAGCCTCAAACCCGGAGTTCTTAAGGGAAGGCTCGGCGATAAGTGATTTCATGCATCCCGACAGGATCGTCATCGGGGTCGAATCCAGGAAGGCAGAGGAACTACTGGCGAATTTATATAAACCGCTTAACGCCCCGCTGGTGATTACGAATATAAAATCAGCGGAATTAATAAAGCATGCCTCAAACGCGTTCCTCGCCACCAAGATATCTTATATCAATGCGATATCCAGGATCTGCGATGTGGTGGGCGCTGATGTAAAGCAGGTAGCGGAAGGGATGGGGCTGGATAAAAGGATAGGCAGGCCCTTCCTGAATGCCGGCATAGGTTATGGCGGTTCATGCTTCCCCAAGGACTTGGACGCCTTTGTTACTATCTCCTCAAAATTAGGATATAATTTTTCTTTGCTTAAAGCGGTAAAAGAGGTTAATGAAGAGCAGAAGGAATTGTTCCTTAAGAAAGTCAGGGATGTTTTATGGATAATCAAGAATAAGACTATCGGGATACTCGGGTTGTCCTTTAAACCGAACACCGACGATATGCGTAATGCACCTTCCATAGATATAATCAACTCCCTTAAGGGAGAAGGGGCTAAGATCAAGCTATATGACCCCCGCTCCATGGATAAGGCCAAGGAATTCTTAAAAGGCGTGAAATTCTGCGAAGACCCTTATGAGGTCTGCAAGGATAGCGACTGCCTATTAATTGTGACTGAATGGCCGGAATTCAAAGAATTGGATTTTATCAGGGTCAAAAAGATGCTAAAGAGGCCGCTTATTATAGACGGAAGGAATATTTACGATCCGGTACGCCTTAAAAAAAGCGGTTTTACCTATATCTGCATAGGAAGGAGAGGTTGTTAAGATGGGTAAATTCCTGGTAACCGGCGGTGCAGGTTTTATCGGCTCCAATATCTCTGAAACGCTCCTTAGGCAGGGGCATTTCGTGCGTGTGCTTGATAATTTCTCGAGCGGTAAAGAATCGAACCTGGAATTTGCCAAAGGGCTGGGGAAAGATAAATTCGAAATCTCCCGCGCTGATATACGAGATAAGGCATCCTGCGATGCAGCCTGCGAAGGGATGGATTATGTATTGCATCAGGCGGCACTACGCAGCGTCCCTAAGTCCATGAAGGAGCCGGAGAGCTACAACGATGTCAATATCGGCGGAACCCTGAATATGCTCCAGGGAGCAGCCAAGGCTAAGGTGAGGCGTTTTGTCTTCGCCTCCTCCAGCTCAGTTTACGGCGATACCGATAAGTTTCCTGAAAGAGAAGACGCATACCCCTTGTTGATTTCGCCTTACGCTTTAAGTAAATTAACCGGAGAATATTACTGCCGTATCTTCTCGGAACATTTTGACCTTGATACGGTGTGCCTGCGTTATTTCAATGTCTTTGGTCCTCGTCAGGCTCTGGACGATGAATATGCTGTAGTTATCCCTAAATTCATCCATTGCATCCTGCACGACCAGCAACCCCCGATCTTCGGCACCGGGAAACAATCCCGCGATTTCACTTATATTGATAACGTGGTCCAGGCGAATATCCTCGGGGCGACGGTAAGCCTGTCTAAACGCCACGAGGTCTTTAACGTCGCCAACGGACGTGACCATACCGTATTGCAGCTTGTTGAGTTTCTGAATAAGATCATCGGTAAAGATATCAAGCCGGCTTTTCTGCCGCTTAGGGCCGGAGACGTTTTTAAGACGCTGGCAGATATAGGAAGGATCAGAAAGGTCCTGGGATTTAATCCCAAAGTTGACTTTTTACAGGGTCTGAAACTAACTGTGGAGTATTTCAAAAATGCCTAAAAAAGTGGCGGTGATTACCGGCGGCGCAGGTTTTATCGGCTCGCATCTTTGCGATAGGCTGATAGGGGAGGGTCTCAAGGTTTATTGCCTGGATAATTTTATTACCGGGGCTCCCGAAAATATCAGGCACCTTTTAAAGAATGTTGATTTTAGGCTCATCGAGTGCAATGTCACAAAGCAGATCAATATCAAGGGTAGGGTTGATTTCTGCCTGCATTTTGCCTCGCTTGCCTCCCCGGAGGATTATTTAAGGTATCCTATCCAGACTTTAAAAGTAGGCTCGCTGGGTACGCATAATGCCCTGGGACTTGCCAAGGAGAAGAAGGCCTCATTCATGTTAGCTTCTACCTCTGAGGTTTACGGAGACCCGCTGGTGCACCCCCAGCCGGAATCTTACTGGGGGAATGTCAATCCCGTAGGCGTGCGCGGCTGTTATGACGAGTCGAAGCGCTTTGCCGAGGCGCTGACCATGGCTTACCATAGGATACACGGTATCAACACAAAGATCGTCAGGATCTTTAACACCTACGGAGAGCGCATGAGGATTAACGACGGCAGGGTGGTCCCTAATTTTATCCATCAGGCTCTGCATAATAAACCGCTTACGGTTTACGGTAAAGGTAAGCAGACCCGCAGTTTTTGTTATATAGATGATTTAATCGAAGGGATCTTCAGGCTTATGCTAAGCAAGACTAATGATCCCGTGAACTTGGGGAACCCCAATGAATTTACTATCCTGCAGTTGATGCAGCTGGTGATAAAGTTAACAGGGGCCAAGAGCCGGGTAGTCTTTAAAGAGCTGCCGCAGGATGATCCTCGTCAACGCCAGCCGGATATTTCAATTGCCAGGAAGGTGCTGCATTGGAAGCCGGAAATTAAGCTTAAAGAGGGACTTGAACGTACCATAGAGTGGTTCCGCAATAAAAGTTGATTCAGCAGCGCTTGATTTTCCTAACGCCTTGCGATTGATAGCGTTGCATCTGTTCTAAAAAAAGAAAGCCCTTTCCTTGACAGTAGCGTTCTTTATATGTTATACTTTAACGACTTACGTAAAAAATAAATGAAGGGGGGAGTATGTCTTTGGATATAATCAGGCAATTTAACTGGGTGGATATCGCCATAATAGTTATTTTTATACGGGTATGTTATGTTGCCTATAGAAGCGAATTACCCGTTGAATTATTCAAACTAGCGGGGATTATCTGCGCTATTTATATCTCTCTGCACTACTATACCGCTATCGCCGATTTCTTTAGAGGGCGTATGGGGACTAAGAATATGCCGCTTGAATTCTTAGATTTCATTTCTTTTGTCTTTTTGGCGGCCATCGGCATACTCTTCTTTATATTATTACGGGTAATTTTCTGGCGTCTGGTAAGGATAGAAGCGGTTAGCGCATTAAACAGGTGGGGAAGCCTGCTTACCGGCATGATCAGGGGCTTCTTTCTTGTCGGGATATTATCTTTTGGGCTGGTGATCTCGAGCGTATCTTATTTAAGGGATAGCGTGGGTTACTCATACCTGGGTAGCAGATCCTTCAGAGTGGCACCCGCAGTTTACACCTGGCTCTGGGATGCGGTTGCCTCTAAATTTATGACAGGCGAGAAATTTAACTCTACAGTATTGGAAGTTCAAAGCAGATTTTATAAAAAATGAGACTTTCGCAATTATTTAACTTGGCGATAAAGCTAGGTAAAGAGCGCGATCCCAGAAAAGATAAGGGGGCGATTAAATCCTATCCTGACAGCGCACTGCTTTACGGAAGGCGCGACGCGGAAATCAAAAAGTTTATGGTCGGTATTGATATAGAATCCGCAGAGTTACTTTTGGCAGAAAAGATCCGAGAGAGGGAAGGCCTGGACCTGGTCGTAGCGCACCATCCGGAAGGCTCTGCTTTTGCCTCGCTGCATGAAGTAATGCAACTGCAGGTGGAACTGCTTAAAAAAATGGGAGTGGCGGAGGGTCTAGCGCAAAAGCTCCTCGATGAGAGGATGTGGGAGGTGGAGAGGAGGATCCTGCCTAACAACCATTCCCGGGCCGTGGATACCGCAAGGCTGCTCGGCATGCCTTTTATCAACCTGCATACCCCGGCGGATAACCATGCTTTTTATTTTATGCAGGAGTTAATGCGCAAAAAGAAACCCGCATATGTAAAAGATATCGTGGATATCCTGCTTGAAGTCCCTGAGTACCGCAGGGCGCGGCAGGAGTTGGTAGGCCCCAGGATTATCCTGGGTTCTCCGAAACGCAAGGTTGGTAAAATTCTCGTTGAAATGACCGGCGGGACAGAAGGCTCCCGCGATGTCTTTGATAAACTCTACCGTGCCGGAGTGCGTACCTTAATCTGCATGCATTTAAGCGAGGATCACCTCAAAAAAGTAAAAGATGCCAGCCTCAACGTAGTAATCGCCGGCCATATCTCATCCGACACCTTGGGCCTCAATTTGCTTCTAGACAGGCTTCAGAAAAGGTCCGGAGAGAGATTCGAAATAATCGCCTGCTCCGGATTCAGGCGGGTCATAAGAGAAAAATAAAGAGATGAAGGGCAGGATTCCAGAGAGTATATTGGAAGATATCCTCAGCCGCGTGGATATCGTGGAAGTAATTTCCGGCTTTATGCCGCTTAAACGCGCAGGGAGGAATTTCAAGACAGTCTGTCCCTTCCACCATGAAAAGACGCCCTCGTTCATGGTATCTCCTGACCGGCAGATCTATCACTGTTTCGGATGCGGCGAGTCGGGAAATGCCTTTAAGTTCCTTATGCGTTACGAGCGCATGGAATTTCCTGAAGCCGTAGAGACATTAGCCAGGAAGGCGGGCGTACTTCTTCCTGAACTTGCTCCTCTGGACCAGAGAGCAGAAAGCCTGATCAGTCAGCTCTACCAGGTTAATGAGGAGGCATCCAAATTTTATGAAAAGAACCTGAATTCTACGCCCGACGGCCGCTATGCCAGGGATTATCTCTTGAAAAGAGGGGTCAGCGAGGAAGCGGCCAGGGAGTTTAAATTAGGTTTTGCCCCCAAAAACTGGGATGCCTTGATTGCTCATTTGCGCCAGAAGAATTTCGCGCTCTCTCTATTGGAGCGGGCGGGGCTGGTGCTGCCTAAGGAGGGAGGCGGTTATTACGACAGGTTCCGCAACCGCCTGATCTTCCCGATCCTGGATATTAAATCGCGGGTTATCGGTTTTGGCGCGCGCGTTTTAGATGAGAGTCTGCCCAAATATATTAATTCTCCGGAGACCTCAATTTACGTTAAAGGTAAAAACCTCTTTGGTTTCAACCTTGCCAAAGAGGGGGTACGCGACTCTGACTTTGTGGCGGTAGTGGAGGGTTATCTCGATTTTCTTATACCTTATCAGCATGGCTTAAAAAGTATCGTCGCCTCGCTGGGGACCGCCCTGACCACCGACCAGATCAGGTTGTTAAAAAGATACACGCACAATGTGGTCATGGTCTATGATTCCGACGCCGCAGGAGAGCTGGCTACCCTGCGCAGCCTCGATATGTTCATCGAAGAAGAGATGAATGTCAGGGTAGTAACGCTTCCCAAAGGGCTTGATCCGGATCTCTTCGTGCGCAGGGAGGGAATAGATAATTTCAAGAAACTTATTCATGAGGCCAAAGGGCTCTTTGAGTATAAGCTTACGATCCTTAAATCTCGCTTCGGTTCAGGCTCGATAGAAGGGAAAGCCAGGATCTGCGCTGCCATGCTCGAGACGATCAGTAAATTTAAAAACGCGGTATTAAAATCGGAATATATAAAGAAACTCGCCCAGGACCTGGATGTCAAGGAGGAATCGCTCCTACAGGAGTTAAAAAAAGTAAAAGAGGATAAGGCCCCTTTTAGTGCCGCAGGTAAAGCAGCCAAGAAAGACTACCATATAAACCCGACGGAGAAACTCTTGTTTAAGCTGATGCTGGAGGAGAAGGAATTTATCCAGCGCATAAAAGATAACCTCAATCCGTCTGATTTTCAGGACGAAAGGGTCTCCCGGGTCGTCTCGGTGATGTTTGACCTTATCGGAGAGGGGAAGGCCGTCGAGCCTAAGATGCTGATGAATTACATCAGCGAGGAGGATGTTTCGCAGATCGTTTGCGAGTCCATGTTTTTGCCGGAAGAGCTCTCCGGAGACGATAAGGCAAAAGTAGTTGACGATTGTATACGGCGCTTAAAGAGCGAGAAGATTAAAAACAGGAGACAGGAACTTCATAACCGCATAAAACATGCGCAGAACTCAGGAGATACGGAAAAGGCTTATTCCCTTATGCAGGAGTTTCACGATTTAATAAAGAAGAGGTGAATGGATGAAGAAGAAAGTTTACGCCAATAACAAGGATGTGGAAAAGATCATTGCTTTAGGGCGACAGAAGGGTTTTCTTACCTATGATGAGGTCAACGACCTGTTGCCGGAGGATCTTTCTTCCTCAAAGGATATCGATGAGCTTTTTGAAATACTGGGGAATGAGGATATCCAGCTTGTAGAAAATGAGGAGGAGAAGTCTGCTGCGGAGAAGGCGAATCAGGCGATGAAAGAAGATATGATCAGCGAGCAGCTGAAAGCGGAAGAGAGGTTCCTGCCGCTGGATGACCCGGTCAAGATGTACCTTAAGCAGATGGGTTCCATATCCCTTCTCTCCCGGGAAAAAGAAATAGAGCTGGCGAAAAAGATAGAAGAAGCGGAAGAGAAGTTCAAAAGCGCAGTCCTCGTTACCAGGTTCGTGCAGATGGAGATGATCGCAGTCGCCAATGCGATTTTATCGGGCGAGATAAACCTCGAAGAGGTGGTAAAGGAAGATATCAAGATAAAGAAGAGAAATGTGCTTGGGCGGATCAAGAGGATCACCGAGCGCTTAAGGTATTCACACAGCAATACCAACAGAATCAACCTGCTGCTGCAGTATAATTTTACCACTTCGGTAGTAGAGTTGGGCTTGCGTAAGATGAACGGCCTTATCAAGGAAATGGACTACATGGCACGCAGCGGGAAACGTAATAACCTCAGGAAGCGCGCAATCCTTAAACAACTGGGTGAGCCGAGTTTAAAGATCAAGAACCAGATGAAGTTGATCAAATCCACTCATCTTAAATTCAACCGGGCGAAAAAGAAACTTGTAGAGGCGAACCTGAGGCTGGTAGTGAGTATCGCCAAGAAATACACCAACAGGGGATTATCATTCCTGGACCTTATACAGGAAGGGAATATCGGCCTGATGCGCGCGGTAGAGAAATTTGAATACAAGAGAGGTTACAAATTCTCGACTTATGCTACCTGGTGGATAAGGCAGGCGATAACCCGTTCCATCGCCGATCAGGCGCGCACCATAAGGATCCCGGTGCATATGACCGAGACCATTAATAAGATCATCCGTTTTTCTCGCATCTTTGTCCAGGAGAACGGCAGGGAGCCTAATCCTGAAGAGATCTCCTACAAAATGAGGTTACCTCAGGAGAAGGTCAAAACCATATTAAAGATCGCCCAGGAGCCCATATCGCTTCAAATGCCCATAGGAGACGAAGGCGACACTCATTTCGGGGATTTTATACAGGATAAAAAAGCTGTCTCTCCGGCCAATGAGACCGTGCGTACTATGTTAAAAGAAGAGATGAATACCGCCTTAAGCACGCTTACCGAGAGGGAGAAAAAGATCCTTATTCTGCGTTTTGGCATAAATGACGGCTGCACGCGGACACTTGAAGAAGTAGGGAGTGTCTTTAAGGTAACCAGGGAGAGGGTCAGGCAGATAGAGGCTAAGGCCTTGAAGAAATTGAGGCATCCTACCCGTTCAAGGAGGCTGAGGTCTTTTCTGGATATGACCCTGGCGCATCAGCGGGAATATTAAAAATATGGAAGAGCAGAATAAAGAAATACAGATAGCCGATAATGTGGAGTTGCTCAAGGATAAGCTGCTAAAAAGTGAATTACAGCGTAAGGCCATTCTTGATAATATTCCGGATATCGCTTGGCTTAAAGATAGGGAGAGCAGGCTGGTTGCGGTGAATGAGCCTTTCGGGAAGGCCTGTGGTTTTAACCCCGAAGAATTAGTCGGCAAGACGGACCTGGATATCTGGCCGCGCGAATTGGCTGAAAGATACCGTGCCGACGATCAAGAGGTCATCTCTTCAGGGAAGCGCAAGCGCGTGGAAGAACCTTTGGCGGATAAAGAAGGAAAGATAAAATGGATAGAGACGATCAAGACCCCGATTTATAACGAAAAGGGAGAGATCATCGGGACTACCGGTATTGCCCGCGATATTACCGAGCGCAAAGAAATAGAGGAGAGGTTAAAACAGGCTCACGCTGAACTGCAATTAAGGGTGAAGGTGAGGACCGCGGAATTGACCAAGATTAACGAAGAGCTGATGAGCGAGGTCAACCAGCGTAAGCAGGTGCAGGATGCCCTTAATCTCCAGGAGCGTTTTCTCTCCAGCGTGTTCTCCAGTATACAGGATGGGATAAGTATTCTGGATTGCCAGATGAACATCCTGCGGGTGAACCCGGTGATGGAGAAATGGTACGCACATGCTATGCCGCTGGTGGGGAAAAAATGTTACCAAGCCTATCATTGCAGCGAGAAGCCCTGCGAGGTCTGTCCTACCCTGCGTACCTTGAAAGATGAAGGAGTAGCTTACGAGGTCGTGCCGAAGAGAGCGGCAAACGGAGAGATAACCGGCTGGCTCGACCTGTATAGTTTTCCTCTGCTGAATCAAGAGACGGGGAAGATGCAGGGGGTCATAGAGTATGTGCGCGATATAACCGAACGCCGCAGAGCGGAAGATGCGTTGATCGAAAGCGAAGTGAGGTACAGGGGCCTGATAGAATCGCAGCATGAGCTGGTCGTCAGGGTTGACCCGGAGGGGAAATTTACTTTTGTTAACGATGCCTATTGCAGGAAATTCGGGAAAAGCAGGGAGGAACTCCTGGGGAAGAATTTTATGCCTCTGGTACACGAGGATGATCTGCCTTCTACGCTTGAAGCGATGAAGGGATTGGAAGTTGCGCCTTACCGTATTTATGTGGAACAGAGGGCACGCACGCAGGAAGGCTGGCGCTGGATTGCCTGGGAGGATTACGCTATAAAAGATGAATACGGGAAGACTATCGAAATCCAGGGGGTCGGGCGGGATATCACCGACAGAAGGGTCGGTGAAGAAAAACTCGGGGCCTTAAACAAGGAGCTCACCAGGACGAATACGAAACTCAAACAATTGTCCTTAATGGATTCTCACACCGGGCTTTTCAACCACCGCTACTTAGAAGAGGTCATCGAGGCAGAGTTCCACCGCGCCAAAAGATATGCGCACGCTTTGGCAGTGGTGATGATGG
>DATJPP010000068.1:0-2769 GCA_035506355.1 Candidatus Margulisiibacteriota bacterium
TTGGAATGCTCGCATACCTGGCCATCTCGCGTTTTTCCTACCGTAAACTCTGGGATATCTCCTACATCCTCTATGGGCTGGCGCTATTTTTCCTGTTTTTAGTTTTTTTGCTGGGGGCTGTACACCTGGGGGCGCAGCGCTGGCTAAAAATTATCTGGTTTAATTTCCAGCCTTCGGAATTTGCCAAGTTGATCACGGTGATATTCCTGTCCAGATATTTCAGCAAGTCTTCATGCGATAACTTTTCTTTATCCTGCGCACATTCCGGAATATTCAGGGCGCTGATTCTCCCCTTTTTATTCGTTGCCATTCCGATGGGGATGATTATCGAGCAGCCTGACCTGGGAAGCGCGCTGATGCTTTTTGCGGTATTTCTGATAATATTTTATTTAAGCGGCGTGAAAACCAGATATATTTTTATTCTGCTTGCGACCATAATGTTATCCATTCCGCTTTTTTGGCATTTCTTGCGCGACTATCAAAAAGAAAGGCTGATGGTTTTCCTGAATCCCAACATAGACCCTCTGGGGGCAGGCTATACTATCATCCAGTCGAAGATCGCCATAGGTTCCGGCGGCCTCTTCGGTAAGGGATGGCTTTCCGGTACGCAGAGCCAGTTACATTTCCTGCCGGAGGCGCATACGGATTTTATCTTTGCTACCTTCGCCGAAGAATGGGGCATCTTGGGAAGTTCGCTGCTTTTGCTTTTATACTATCTATTGATACGCCGGGGTTTTATTATCGCTCAGCGCTCGCATGACCCGTTCGGAAGAATACTGGCACTGGGTATTTCCGCATCTTTATCAGTCCAGGTTTTCGTTAATATCGCGATGAACTTCGGAATTGCCCCGGTTGTGGGGCTGCCGCTACCCTTGATGAGTTATGGCGGCTCATCGGTATTAGTGACTTTTATAGCCTTAGGGGTGCTGGTGAGCATTGACCGGAGGACTTCGTGAACGAGGAAATTCTCTTACAGGTAAATAAGCCTGCCCGCTACATCGGGAGTGAATGGAATATCCCCAAGAAAGATTTCAAGAAGAGCAAGGTAAGATTCCTTCTTTCTTTTCCCGATTTGTATGAAGTCGGGATGAGTAACCTGGGCATCAAAATACTTTACGGCCTTTTAAATAAAATCCCGGATACCTCCTGCGAAAGGGTATTTTCCTGCGGGATGGACCTCGAGAATATCCTGCGCAGCAGGCAAGAGAGTTTAGTTTCTCTTGAGACGCACAGCCCGATGAGCGAATTTGATATCATCGGCTTCTCGCTGGGGTCGGAGCTGGATTACACCAATGTTTTAAATATATTGGATCTTGGGAATATACCTTTGCACTCTGCCTCGCGCGATAACCGGGACCCGTTGATAATCGGAGGCGGACCCGGAGTTTTAAACCCTGAGCCGATGCATGCCTTCTTTGACCTCTTTTTGATCGGCGAGGCGGAAGAGGCGATTGCCGAGATTGTCGCTGTTTACCGTGAATACAAGGAAAGGTTCAGGAAGGGGGAGATAACCAGGCAGGATTTGCTCTTTCAGCTTACCCGCGTCGAAGGTGTCTATGTGCCATCTTTTTACGAAACAGAATATTCTCCCTCGGGAGAGTTGTTTGAATTCAGGCCCAGGAGAGAGGGAGTGCCCCTTACGGTTAAGAAGCGTTTTGTATCAGATCTTGATTCCTCGCATTTTCCCGTAGACTGCATCATACCTTTTATACAGGTGATCCACGACCGCATTACCTTAGAGATCATGCGCGGCTGCCCAAATAGCTGCCGTTTCTGCCAGGCCCGGTCGCAATACTTTCCTTTCAGGATAAGAAAGAGGGAGTTTCTCTTAAGGCTCGCCAGGGAGGCCTACGAGAAAAGCGGTTACGAGGAGATTTCATTAGGGGGGTTATCGGTAAGCGATTATCCTGAAGTAAAACTTCTTTCACAAGAACTCTCGGCTTTATTTAAAGCTGAAGCGGTAAGCGTTTCGCTCCCTTCACTGAAGGCCAAGGCTTTAGTCGGTGATATCTCCTCTTTGCTCGCCAATGTCAAGAAGACAGGCTTAACCTTTGCCCCGGAGGCGGGCTCTAAGCACCTGCGCGAAGTTATCGGTAAGGATTTTTCCGAGGAGGATTTCTTTAAGGCCCTGGAAGATGCTTTTCGTGCGGGTTACCGGCACGTGAAACTATATTTTATGATCGGGCTGCCGGGCGAGAAGGAGGAGGACCTTGATGAAATCATCAATTTGGCAAATAGCGTCTCGCAGTTAAGAAAGCGTATCTCATGCGCAGGGGCGGCCCAGGTCAATATCAGTGTAAATACGCTTATACCCAAACCGCATACCGCACTGCAGTGGCAGGGTATGGAACCGCCAGAGGCGATAAGGCATAAGCAGGATTACCTTAAGGCAAAGGCAGGCAGGATAAAGAAGCTGAAGGTGAGTTTTCACAATATTTATATGAGTTGCCTGGAGGGTCTCCTTTCGCGCGGTGACAGGAGGCTAAGCGAAGTTATACTCCTTGCCTTTAAAAAAGGGGCGCGCTTTGACGCCTGGGAGGCAAATTTTTCTTTTGCAAAATGGCAGGAGGCTTTCAGCGAATGCGGGATAGACCCTTATGCCTATCTGAAAGGGAAGAGGCTGGATGAAAGGTTGCCCTGGGATTTTTTAGACCTGGGCTTGGATAAGGAATTGTTGAAGGCAGAATTTAAGAAAGTAATTGCCATATAATAAGATAAGTTGTATAATTATTTTAAATTAGTTGAAGTTTCAGGGGTCATGAGGTATTA
>DATJPP010000069.1:0-3006 GCA_035506355.1 Candidatus Margulisiibacteriota bacterium
TCAAAAAAATTTGCCAGCATTCTGTTGGGCTGGTTAAAATCATAGCGCCCCTTTGGTTTTAAGAAATCGTAAACCTGCAAATCTGCCGGTAAAAGGACAATCAGTAATTCTGACCGGTAAGAATCAGCCAGCTTCTTGATCTCCTTAAGGTTACCGAGATGGAATTCCCAGGCATCTTTAAGCCAGGGGTATTCGTTTAAAGGAGCAAACTCTAAATTGGCAAATAATATATCTATCAGCCCTAATTTCTCCCCTACAGCCCTTACCAGGGCGTTTTTGTTAAAAAAGTGGTAGGCGAGGGAATGCGTGACAAGCCATTCTTTGGCCTTCTGCAGCAGGGATAATCTGGGATGATGCAGTGAATAGGAGGGCTTAAACAGGCCCTGGAGCAATCTTTCTTCTGCCGGGCTATTCTCCCCTTCCAGGGTATACCCTTTCTGTAGACAATCGAGGTCGTTACGCAGGTCATCACCCATCCAGTATCCGACGATAATCAATTTAGGGTTCAGGCCTATCCGGCCTACGACCTTCTTGATTTTAAGGTATTCCTGTATGCTCCCGTAACCGCCTACCCCGCACTTTAATACCCGCTCCCCGAGGTACCCTTCAAGAAGCGTGCCGTATTTATCTTCAAAGAGCGCGTGGCCAAAGGTAAAACTATCCCCGGTTAAAAAGATATAATCTTTCTCTCCGAAGTATTCCCGGTCAAAACAACCCAGCGCATTAGAAAAAAGAACAACGGAGAATTCCGCATGGTCCTCGCGGATCGGCGGATGATTCTCGCAGATATCATACATTGCTGCCCGGTCAGGACAATCGAACCCCGGCGGGTATTTGATAATATAATAGCGGTAGCGGGTAAAATGAAGGAGGATCTCTACCAGGAGCACAGCGAAGATAACGCTAAATGCCAGGAGGGAAATATTAAGAAGCCTGTTTTTAAAAGTCTTGGCCAGCGGATGCTGCGGCATAAGTTATTAGTATAGCATCACCCGCAAAAAAAACAATAATCTTCCTCAAGAATTACTATTACCTGCAAGCATAGAAGAAAAGTATCCTCCGGTTAAGGCATCCAGAGAAGCAGAGAGCTCATCCAGCTTTAACTCCTTCTCCATCCTTTTCTTCCTCTCTTCAAGGGAAAGGTTGTCTATCTCCATCTTAACTCTCAGGCGCTCGAAATATATCCTGGTTACCTCATCCAGGATATCATTGCGCAACTCTACCATGAGTTTTGAGCGCACATCAATAGCTGTCTGGTCCTGATTCCAAATCAAATCTCCCAATTCCCAGCTTAATGTCATATCCCAACCCCGGGACTCATCGTCCGGTCCGTCATATACATAACGGGTGGTAGCGCTGGTATATATTTCATAGTTGGTGCTTTGGGAGCTGTCCAGGCCTATTGTCAATTTCGGCAAGATAGCCTTCATCTTGGCCTTTCTCCTCCATTCTTTAATTTTATCCGGAGTTGCCTCCGCGTACTTAACAGCTGCCTGTTGCACTTCATTAATCTTGGGTTCGTCCTTATAATAAAACGCTGCTATATCCCCTCGCTCGCTTTTCTTGGGGTGCGTAACGCTCAACCTGAACAACCCTTTATCGCAAGCAGCATACAAATTTCCTTGCAGGTTTTTACCCAGAAAATTCACTTTCTTTACCATAAGCTCGAGAGATAACTCCCTCCAATCTCCCTCCTGGTATTCAAATATTCCCGGTTTTGTAACTGCATAAATACGGGAATCTGAAGAAACCATTAAAGATTCTATCTCTTGGCTTAATAAACCGTGGCTAGAGAGGGGTTCCCAGTTTATCCCCCTGTCTCGGCTTGCGTAAACTCCCCTATTGGTTGCCAGATACAGATAACCCGGCTTAGACTGGTCGCAAACAATAAATCTTACCCGGGGCGCTTTTGCATCCTCCTCAATCCCAGTATTCGCCTCTTCCGGAGTTTCAACATCATCCTTGCTCTTCCCCGCGAATACCCTCTTCCAACCCTCTCCCCCATCCACTGTCCGAAAAACACCTTCCAGTGCGGCAACATACAAGAAGTTTGCCTCTTTAGGGTCAGAGGCTAATGCATATATAGGGGAATTGCCTATTTGCCCCCTGGCCTTCCTCCAGCTATGACCGTTATCATTACTGATAAACAACCCCATACCCGTACCCAAGTAGATATTATTTGAGAAAACCGCCAAAGCCCGGCATT
This sequence comes from Candidatus Margulisiibacteriota bacterium, assembly GCA_035506355.1. GTDB lineage: Bacteria > Omnitrophota > Gorgyraeia > Gygaellales > Profunditerraquicolaceae > DATJPP01. Next base: position 2,207 of record DATJPP010000069.1, read on the forward strand.
TGCTTTCCAGATAATTCTTCCCGCGGAAAATCCTCTTCCACCTCTCTCCTTTGTCAAGGCTCATAAAAAGCCCGCCATCTGTGGCGGCATAAAGATAATTATCACCGGGGTAACCAAGGGTGAGGATGTTTACGCCAATATCACCCCCCCTTAGAATTAATACATTCCTCCAGCTTTTACCCGTATCTTGAGTCTTAAATACTCCTCCTCTTGCGCCTGCCAAAAGAAAAGCCGGGTTCTTCTCCTGAAAAAGGATAGCTCTGACATCCGTCAATCCTGCCGAAATATCTTCCCAAGTATTATCTCCAGCTAAGCTTAGGGCAGAGAACCCAAAGAGACAATACGTTACCATAACCATAAACACAATTATTCTTTTCATTTTTGCCACCTCCTGCTTTAATAGACGCGGCAGGAGTGGCAATCTCACAGAAGTTTTTTGCGGGATACCTGAATTCTGGCGGGTATATGAGTAACTTAGGCCATACCAACAGGCAGGCCGTCGTTCAACCTTAAGGTCTCAAGGAAATTGAGATGTTTTTTGCAGTGCCTTCTTCTTCTTTGCATTTTGCGCGGGTTATTACGTCTCATCTTTCTCCTCCGTTCCCGCAGAAAGCGGGACACCCGGCCCTCCGATAGTCCGGGGTGCATCCAGCCTATAAAAAAAATAACCCTAAAGGCAGTCTTTAGGGTCTTACTTTGCCCTTTGGCAACGCAGCCTACCTCGCCCGTGTGGGCTCGGTACTGTCGCTTTGCGCCCCAGCATTACTGCTAGTTTGCCTTTATCAGTAGCTACTCCTAAT
>DATJPP010000070.1:0-14012 GCA_035506355.1 Candidatus Margulisiibacteriota bacterium
GAACGCCTCCCTTTGACCATAGTCAAGGCCGATCGCAAGAGCAAGGAGATTACGCTTATCTTCCAGGAAGCAGGATTTAGCACCGCGCTCCTGGGTAAGATGAATGTGGGGGACTCGCTCTATGCGCTTGTCGGCCCTTTAGGGCATCCCACGCCGATCAAATGCTATGGTAAGGTCATATTAGTCGGGGGTGGCGTAGGTATTGCCGAGATCCTCCCGGTTGCCGCCTCACTTAAGCGCGAAGGAAACCACATTACCTCCATACTCGGTGCGCGCAGCAAAGATATGCTTATCCTGGAAGAAGAATTAAAGAAGGCCTCGGATGAATTTTACATCACCACCGATGACGGTTCCTACGGTAAAAAGGGCTTTGTTACCGATATCCTGCGCCAGCTGCTTGCGCAGGATAAATACAATATGGTTTATGCCGTAGGCCCCATAGCGATGATGAAAAATGTTTGTGCTGTTACCGGGGAGTTCGCAGTTAAAACGCTGGTCTCGCTTAACGCCCTGATGGTCGATGGCACGGGTATGTGCGGATGCTGCCGGGTTACGATAGGGGGGAAATTGAAGTTTACCTGCGTTGACGGCCCTGACTTTGACGGGAGTATTGTGGATTGGAGCGAACTGGAGAAGAGAAACAGGATATACCAGTGCCAGGAAAAGCACCTGTGCAAGTTAGATAGGTCGGTGAAATGAAGGAGACCGTAAAAATAAAGGAACTCCCTCCCGGGAAAAGGACCAGTTCCTTTGAAGAGGTCGTGCTGGGGTACAGCGAAGAGGATGCGTTTCGGGAAGCCTCCCGCTGCCTGCAGTGCAAGAACCCTACCTGCAGGGAAGGCTGCCCCGTTAATATCGACATCAAGAAATTCATTTATTTAATCACCCGGAAAGATTACAAGGCTTCCTATCTGACTTTAAAAGAAACGAATAATTTCCCCTCTATTTGCGGGAGGGTCTGCCCTGCGGAGTACCAATGCCAGAAGGCCTGCGTTATGACCAAGAAAGGCTCTCCCTTTGCCTCGGAGCAGGCGATAAATATCCATTTCCTTGAACGTTTTTCCGGTGATTATGGTAATAGGGCAGGGATAATGCCATCTTCAGAAAGTAAAGGCAACCTCTCCAAATATAAGGTTGCCGTAGTGGGCTCGGGACCTGCAGGCCTATGCTGTGCCGGAGAATTGAGCAGAGAGGGGGTCAAGGTAACGGTCTTTGAGAGTCTGCACGATTCCGGAGGGGTGCTATGTTACGGGATACCGACTTTCCGGCTGCCCCGGGATATCCTGGATTTCGAGATAAAGTATCTTAAGAAGACCGGCGTAGAGATAGTAAACAACTATATTATAGGCAAGACCAAGATGCTGGATGAGCTCTTTCAGGAAGGATATGCGGCAATATTCCTGGGATTGGGGGCGGGGATCCCCTCATTCCTGGGCGTGGAGGGAGAGAACCTTGGGAATGTCTATTCGGCTAATGAATTCCTCACCCGCGTAAACCTGATGCAGGCCTTTAAATTCCCCGAATATCATACGCCGGTGAATATCGGCAGAAATATAGCAGTTATCGGAGGCGGGAACACGGCTATGGATGCCTCCCGTGTGGCCTTGCGTTTGCAGAAGATGGAAGGGGTGGAGCCAAAGACTACGGTATTCTACAGGAGGACGGAGATAGAGATGCCTGCCCGCAGGCTGGAGATTGAGCACGCCAAAGAAGAGGGGGTAGGTTTTGAGTTCCTGACGGTCCCTGTGGCCTTCATCGGAGATAATGTAGGGAGCCTGCGCAAATTACGCTGCCTGCGCTGCGAATTGGGAGAGCCGGATTCTTCCGGCAGAAGAAGGCCCCTGCCCATAGAAGGGAGCGAATTTGAAGTTGACTGCGATACTGCTATTATCGCCCTCGGCCTTCAGGCAAATACCATCTTGACTAATGTTACCCCTGCGCTTAAGGTGGATAAATATAAGGATATTATTGTAGACCCCGAAACCATGGAGACTTCTATCAGGGAGGTATATGCGGGAGGGGATATCGTAGGAGGGGAAGGTACGGTAATAGAGGCGATGGGTATGGGGAAGAATGCAGCAGGGTCTATACTCAGGCGTTTAAGGGGCGCATGATATTTTTATAATCATTGACAAAGAGGTTTTTAGTGGTATAATATAGAAAAAGATTAGAAAGTCTTGAACCGTAAAGGAAGATCACTAACCTTTACGGATTTTTTATTTTAAGGAGCGGATATGAAAAAAGTAAAGACCTCGCCTAAAGGCAGAAGATGCAAGTTTCCGCATTGCCACCACACCTTAAGTATTTATAATCATGAAGCGTATTGCCACGTGCATCTAAGCGGGACACTCCCCAAGCACAAGGCCAAGAGTTAGGATGATCTCTAATGCATAATCATAATACGGCGAATGCCGATAAACTCAGGCAGCCGGCTTACCAGCCGGGGGAGGGTTTTTATGGTTTAGGGATCGTCCCCAAGATACTGGATATTCTTGAGCGTATAAAGTTTAAAGTACCGACCCCTATACAGCTGAAGGCAATACCGCTGGCAATCGAAGGGAAGGATATCATTGGTATTGCCCAGACCGGTACCGGTAAAACCCATTCTTTTGCCATCCCCATGGTCCAGCTTCTGGCGCAGAGGAAGGGGATAGGCCTGGTCTTGGCGCCAACCAGAGAGCTGGCTATACAGATTGACGAGGCCTTCCAGGATATTGCGCATCCTTTTGCCATGCGTACCGCCTGCCTTATCGGAGGAGCTCCGATGGAGCCGCAGGTGCAGGCACTGCGTAAAAGCCCCCGCGTGATTATCGCCACACCCGGCAGGCTCATCGACCATATGGGGCAGTGGAACGTATTGCCGGATGAGGTGGTAATGCTGGTGCTGGATGAAGCTGACCGCATGTTGGATATGGGGTTTCTCCCCCAGATAGAAAAGATCTTGCGCGTACTTCCTAAGGAGAGGCAGACGATGCTTTTCTCCGCCACTATCCCCAGCGAGATCATGAATATTGCCTCCAGGTATATGAAGCTTCCCGTTTCGGTCGAAATCGCCCCATCCGGGACCACCGCGCAGCATGTTACCCAGGAATTATTTATCGTTAAGAAGGAATTTAAATCCAAGCTTTTAGGGAAGCTACTTGCGCAGTATCACGGAGCAGTGCTTTTGTTCTCTCGTACCAAATATAATGCCCGCAAGCTTGCGCTGGCGGTCAGGAATATGGGCTATAGCGCAGCTGAAATACACTCCAACCGTTCCCTGAACCAGCGCCGTGAAGCCCTGGAAGGCTTTAAAAGGGGTAAATACAAGGTCCTGGTTGCTACTGATATCGCATCCAGGGGCATTGATGTTACGGGGATAGAACTGGTGATCAATTATGACCTTCCGGAAGACGCGCAGAATTACGTGCACCGTATCGGCCGCACCGCCCGGGCAGGGCATAAGGGGCATGCCATCTCTTTTGCTACACCTGATCAGAGCCGCGATGTAAAGGATATCGAGAAGTTGATCCGTGCGACACTCCCTATTTCCAGGCACCCCGATGTTTCTTCAGAGCAATTTATCCGCGCCGGCCAGGAAACCATGGATAGTAAACCAAGGCATAAGCCAAGATCAGGGTTCCACCGCAGGTACAAATAATAAATATTTTAGTTGACAAATCAGGAAATAGTGATATACTCTTTTTTGTAGTAAATAAAAGATTAGAAGTCTGAAGCCGGAAGGTTGCAAGAAGTCTAACCTTTCGGTTTTTTTTGTACTCTGTCGTTATTTACTATAATATATTGGAGAGGAGGTAGTAAATAATGGCAAGAGGTAAAGTAAAGTGGTTCTCAAACCAGAAGGGTTATGGGTTTATCACTCCTGAGTCAGGCAGCGATGTCTTCGTGCATCACAGCGCAATTCAGGGTGAGGGCTATAAATCTTTGGAGGAAGGCCAGGAGGTAGAGTTTGAAATTACTCAGGGCCCCAAAGGAGACCAGGCTACAAAAGTAGTAAAGCTATAAACCTAAGCAAAAACCAATAGGCCCGGTGCTCTTTTAAAAGAGTGCCGGGCCTATTCCTTTAAACCGCCCCAGGAGGGCCAAATGCACACAGGAAAGATCAAGAAGCTAGTCAGGGAGAGGGGATTTGGTTTTATCAGCGACACCGATGGCAGGGAATTGTTTTTTCACCAGTCAGCTTTGGTAGATGCCAAATTTGACGCTTTAAATGAAGAGCAGGCGGTGGAATTTGAAGTAGAGAAATCCGATAAGGGACCGCGCGCAGTAGATATCCATATCATTACGCAATAGAGGGAAAGTCAAGTGAAGATAGTCTTAATTGAGCCTGTTGCCTCAAAGGCAAACGTATACAGTAAACTGCATATGCCGCTTTTAGGCCCGGTATATCTGGGGACGATCCTTAAGAACAGGGGGCATGAGGTTGAAATATACAATGAGGATATCTACCGGCCGGATTACTCCCGTTTAAAAGCGGATTTAATCGGTATCTCGATACTTACCTCGACTGCCAAGCGCGGGTATGATATTGCCAGGCTTTTCCCAAAGGAGAAAGTGGTCATAGGAGGTGTGCATGCCAGCCTCTTGCCTGAAGAGGCCCTGAATTTCTGCAGGCAGGTAGTTATCGGCGAAGGGGAAGAGGTGATCGCCGGTATTGCGGAAGGTTCAATTACAGACAGGATGGTCTATGGCAAGCCGGTTGAGAATCTAGACAACCTCCCACGGCCGGATTTCTCTTTGATAAAGGGGTACAAGGGTTCTTCCATGACCCCTATCTCTACTTCCCGCGGCTGTCCCTTTGACTGTACATTTTGCTCAGTGACCAAATTGTTCGGGCGTAAATACCGTTTTCGCAGCGCTGGAAACGTAATGCAGGAATTACTTTCCAGGAAACACAATTCTTTCTTTTTCTGTGACGATAATTTTACCGCGCATCCCAACCGCACGCGCAGGTTGCTGGATGAGATGCTCAAGTATAAGGTGCGTAAATGGGCCTGCCAGGTGCGCTGCGATGTGGCAAAAGACAAGAAGCTCTTAAGCCTGATGGCCAGCGCCGGCTGTTCTGTCGCCTGTATCGGTTTTGAGTCCGTGAACTTAAAGACCCTGGAGGCATACGAGAAGAAGCAAAGCCTGGAAGATATCATCAATGCCATCCGTTCTTTTCACCGGGAGAAGATAAAAATACACGGGATGTTTGTTTTAGGCAGCGATAACGACAGCGCCAAGACCGTCTGGGATACGCTTAGGTTTGCCATAAAGCAGAAGATAGATACTATCCAGATGTCCATACTGACGCCTTTCCCGGGGACCAAGGTCCATGAGGAGTTAAAAGAGCAGAAGAGGATTTTTAGCCAGGACTGGAGCCTTTATGACGGTCAGCATGTAGTTTTTCAACCCAAATTAGTCTCGGCAATACAGCTGCAGTTAAATGTAGTCAAGGCCTACACCAAATTCTATTCTCTTTCCCGTTCCTTTGCGCTTCTGCTTAAGATGCGTTTTAGGAACGCGATCTTCCGTTTTATGGGATACAGGATAGTCAGAGACTGGCGCAGCCGTAACCGCAAGATGCACTGGATACTGCAGGATTAACTCTTCAAATTTACCTTTCTTTTTCATCTTAAACTGTGGTAAAATCAGGCATAATATAGAATATTAATAACATTAGCATGCGGCGCTTCCCGCTAAGCTACTTATTAGCAAGCGGGATCCCGCACTCGAACCGTATAGTCGAGCGGGAATAGGAATTGCGCCAGTGTCCCCTTGTGGGGATGTCATGCTCGTGCATGAGGAGGGTGATTATGAGTTGCTCAATCAAAGGGAGTAAGACCGAGAAGAATCTGCTGGCAGCCTTTGCCGGGGAATCGCAGGCCAGGATGCGCTATACCTATTTTTCCAGCGCAGCCAGGAAAGAAGGATATGAGCAGGTCGCCAATATTTTTATGGAGACTTCCGAGAACGAAAAGGAACACGCCAAGGTCTTCTTTAAGCACCTTGAAGGCGGGGATGTTGAGATTACGGCCACTTACCCGGCGGGTATAATCAACGATACTAAATCTAACCTTGAGGTAGCAGCGGCAGGAGAAAAGATGGAATGGACCGCTCTTTATCAGGATTTCGCTAGAGTCGCCAAAGAAGAAGGTTTTCCTGAGGTCGCACGCTCTTTTGAGCAGATCGCCAAGGTAGAAAGATTCCACGAGTCCCGTTACAGGAAGCTGATCAGCAATCTGGCAAACTCCGAAGTCTTTAAAAAGAAAACTCCGGTTAAATGGCATTGCATTAATTGCGGGTATTTTTTTGAAGGGGAGCAGGCGCCTAAAGAATGCCCGGCCTGCAAACACCCGCAGAGTTTTTATGAAGTGTTAGCCGAGAATTATTGATGAAGAGCAAGGTTTATTTTATAAGCGTAAATAATCCCGATAGCATCCCCTTAGTCCAGGAAAAGCTGAAACGGCTGCTTAAAGAAAGTAACTTCCTGGGATTTGTTCCGGAGCATGGCAGGCTTGCCATCAAGATACACTTTGGAGAAGAGGGGAATACCGGCTATGTAAAACCGGAGTACGTGAAAGTGGTAAGCTCAGAGCTTAAAAAGCGGGGAGTGGATTTTTTTCTCTCCGACACCAATACCCTCTATAAAGGCAAGAGGCTGAATTCCAAGGATCATCTGGAGCTTGCCTACGCGCACGGTTTCATCAGAGAAAAGTGTGGGTCCAAAGTAGTCATTCCGCAAGATTCAAAAAAGAATACTGCCGAAGTAAAAGTTGATGGAAAATTCGTTAAAACCGCAAAGGTTTCCAGGATATTCACAGAGCAAGACGCTATCCTGGGGATAGCGCATTTTAAGGGGCACATCATGACCGGCTTTGGCGGGGCGCTGAAGAATATCGGGATGGGGTGTGCTGCCAGGGAAGGTAAGCTCTTTCAGCATTCGCAGATTTCTCCCTATGTAGTGAGCAGCAAATGCATATCCTGCAAGAAATGTATTGAATCCTGCCCGGTAGATACAATAATCCTCAAGGATAAAAAGGCCTATATTGAATCATCGGGGTGCATCGGCTGCGCGACTTGCATCGCAGTTTGCCCTGTTATTGCCATTGATGTGCCTTGGGAGTCGGGAGGCGACACAATACAGAAGAAGATGGCCGAGTATGCCTGGGCAGTTTTAAAAGAAAAGAAAAACCGGAGCGGATTTATAAATTTTTTGACCAAAATTACCCGGGAATGTGATTGCCTGGCTAAGGATGACCCGCGCATCGTTCCCGATATCGGGATACTCGTTTCCCATGACCCGGTAAGTATAGACCAGGCGAGCTTTGATATGGTGAAGGAGCGGGCGGGGTACGATATCTTTAAGGAACTTCATCCCTTGCGTGATGGCTTTAAGCAACTGAAGCACGCAGAAGAGGCGGGATTAGGAAGTCGGGAATATGAGCTGATTGCAGTAACTTAGAAAGGAGGGATTAATTGTTAACCTTTTCTAAATCAATGAGTTTTTACCTTGACAAAATGTACTCTCTATTGTATACTTTATTAACACTTTTGAAAACTATTTATAATCCGGTTTCACCCAATGTAGAGGCCATTGGGTCCTGCCAAGGAATATCCAAACCGGAAAAAGGGGTCTGGGGCGGTTTTTACAGGATGACTAAAAGCAAGATAAAATTCAATTTCTTTTTAGCCTCGCTCTCCCTTTTTCTGCTGCTATCCCAAACTTTATACGCAGCTACTTTTTCTATCACAGTCAGGCCTTATGAGGGAGGCTACAGCCTTAATTACGGCAGAATATCTTCCCTGAACACAGAGGTGAGCAGGGAATTGACCGTCGCCATTACTTCCGATATCGGCAAGCAATATAGACTGGTGCATTCGCTTCTTGAGCCGCTGAGCACCGTAGAAGGGAATACCCTTCCTTCGAATGTGTTAAGGGTTTATGCCTTGCGAGGGTCGAATGTAAACGGTACGCTGAATGCGGACCAGGGATTACCGGTTGACCTGGGAAGACAGATACTTTATACTTCCAACCAGACAGGGGAATCCGACAATTTTACCCTGGTTTACAGTTTGGCCTTGCCTGCGGAAGTACATCCCGGAGAATACAGGGGGAGGATAAGTTTTACTATTGAGCCCATAGACTCCGCGGTATCTCCTCAAACGGTGATCCTGGATATCTTTGCCCAGGTAGAGGCAGAATCTTCAATTAAGATCCAAACCTCTTCCGGCTCAAGCAACATAATACTTAGCCCCGAGAAAGAAAACCTCAACTCTTGCGATCTCCTGATTAATGCCAAAGGTAATTTTGCGGGGCAGTTCCGCATCCTTGAGCTTATCGAAGAACAGCCGGTTTCCGATGAGGGTAATCCGCTTGATTGGCAGGCGGTAAAATTTGTCGGCAGAAATGCGCAAAAAGGGGTAGTAATCAATGAGCCGCTGGCAATATCCGGCCGCGAGCAGGTAGTATATACTTCATCTCCCTCAGGGGAGGGAGATTCTTTCGTTATTTCTTATAGTCTAGGGGATTTAAGCACCCAGCCCGCAGGGATATACCGCGGGAAGATAAAATATCTTTTGGAAGATGTGGGGATGGCTTCTAACCGCATGCTGGCTGTTTTGAACCTTGAGGTGGATAACCCGCGCCTTTTCGAGCTTAAGGTAACTCCGGAATCAGGCGGTTCTTTGCTTTTTCGCGAGTTAAACCCTACCCAGCCTCCGAGATTACAGGAAGTAGTCTTTGAAATCAAAACCAATATCGGCAAGCCTTATCAGGTCACGCAGTTGATGAATTCCCCTCTGACTTCAACCGAGGGCATAACCATCCCCAAGGAGAATTTCACCATGAAAGAGGATGGCGCGGATATCAAAGGAAAAATAAAATATCAGGAGAAAAAAGAAATAGAAGAAAAGCAGATGGTCATCTTTACTTCTGATGGAAAGGGCTCTTCGGATAAATTCAGGGTCATCTATGAACTTGCTGCTCCGCGCGATGTGCATCCCGGAGATTATCACACGAGCTTTTCGTATTCGCTTTCTGAGATTTAAATCTATTTGAAAGGAGGTGAAAGATATGAAAAAGTTGAATTTACTCTTACTTGCTATCTTTGTTTGTACGTGCGTATTTTCTGTCGTTGAGTATGCTTATTCTGATGCGCAGGTTACCGTCACCGCTAACATACCCAGTTATTCGCCCGAGATTACCGTTGCGCTGAAGCAGTTGACCAGCGCCGGCCAGGACCCTTCAACAGGGGCCAATGCAACCGTGATGAATTTCGGTACTTTGACTCACAACTTGACTACTGGCGGCGAGGCCGGGGTATGGTATAGCCCGACATATTTCTGCGCGTTTGTTTATTCCAACAGCTGGGGCAAGCAGTATGAAATCAGGAGCAGTTGTGATGGCCTGACCAGTACGACCAGCAGTTTGCCTCCGCAAAGCTTCATGATTACTCCCAGCTATTCCTCGGGAGACCGTTGGAACGCAACCAATAACGCTACCGCACAAGGTACTATGCCGGGGACCTTAGGTACGCCGGGTTCGGCTATTACTGGTACCGGAAGCTACAAGGTTATTTACACCAGCGAGGCTGCAGCTTCCAACAGAATCTTGCGCGCTTTCTATAGCATACCTACTTACAACTCCACTGGCGCTACACCGTATTCGGGCTGGCAGCCTATACCGTTGAACCAGTCCTCCGGTAGCTATAGTGGTACGGTTTATATTACGGTTTCAGCTATATAATAAATATATAGCTTTTTAAACCGTGGGTTTGCTATAATAATATAAGATAATGGGTGTCCCCCTGTCTCTTCTGAATTTGATGAAGGGCAGGGGGCGCCCGCATCTTATAGAAAATGGAGAAGAATATTTCGTGAAAAAAGCAGGTGTCATTTTTTTTGTCTTTATCATCAGCTGTTTTTATAATTTAAGCCCTTTGGAGGCAGGGGACGCGGTGCAGATCGAGCCTCCCAAGGTCAGGATTATTGCTTCACCTGGGGAAAGCCAGGCCGGCCAGATTAAAGCCTTAAATAATTCTCCTTATCCCAGGAAGGTAAAGGTCTATGCCTCCGATTGGAAATACCTGCAGGCGCAGGACGGCAGCAAGGATTTTCTGCCTCCCTCGACCCTTGAGTCTTCTGCGGTCAAATGGATTACTTTTTACCCTGCCGAATTCACCATACCCCCATACGGTAAGACTTCGGTGAGTTATACGGTGCGCCTTCCGCAGGATGCGCGCGGAGGCCATTATGCCGTGTTGTTCTTTGAGAATTACCTTAGCGACCAGACTAAGGTTTCGCAGGAAGAAGGGGTAAGCGTTAACCTGGCAGTGAGGACGGCTTCGCTTTTCTATGTCGAGGCCAAAGGCTACTCCGAACGCAAGGCGGTAATTAATAACCTGAAATTCAAGAAAGAGAACGATAAATTTTACTTAAACGCCGTTTTTACCAATTCCGGTGATCTCGATATCACCGCCAAATCCGACTTCTACATCATCGATGATAAGGGGATGATTTATGCCAGGGGAGATTTTAATGATATCTATACCTTGCCCCAGGACGTAGCGGTTTTGGAGGGTTACTGGAAGGAGAAGATACCCGCCGGAAAATATGACCTGGTGATGACTATCGACATAGGTGTGGCGTTGAAAGAGCTGCAATTGGGCGAGATTCCTGCGATAACCAAGGAAGCACAGATTGAAATAGGAGAGACGGGCGAGGTAGTGAAGGCCGGTGAGCTAAAATAAAAAGCCGCATTGATTCCATGGAAAAAGAATTGCGAAAAGGATTGCGAAAATCCTTTTTTTTGTTTAAGATAATAGTACCGAAGATGAAAAAAATAATCTTAGGTTTATTTATAGCAGGAGCACTTCTTTCCGTTTCTAAACCCGCCTATTCCTACACCTATTCCATGTCTTCGGAGTTCCTCTGCGAAGTCGGGATAAACTTATATCAGGTCGGCCGCTACGAAGAGGCGCTGCATGAATTCAAAAAGGCGCTGATGGTCCAGCCGGACTACGAGCCGGCCTTAAAATACATCCAGATGATCGAGGAGATCTTTAATCCCCACCCCGCGTTAGAAACTAAAGAAGAGGCGGTGAATAAATCTTTAAAGAATATCGAATCAAAGCGCGCCTTAACTCCTGCACCGGTTGCGCGCAAGGCGCCTGTTTCTGCAGCGGCTTCGCGCAGGGCGCCTGTTCTTGGCTTTGCAGCAGGGGAATTACCGCCCAAGAATGTAGAAAAAGTCGCCCTACCCAGCATCCTTACCTTAAACGAATCCTTTAAGCAGCTGCACCAGCCTATAGAGATAGAGAAGGGATCAGTCATTATTATATCCGGGAGGAATATCCAGCGTTTTCTCCTCACCCAGCCGGATATACTGGAGGTAGAGAGAAAGGATAGCGATGAGATCCTGGTGACCGGTAAAAGCATAGGCTATAGCTATTTGCATGTCTGGGATGACGGCGGACGCTGGACGCTGGAGTTTTTATGCATCCTTCCCCGCCCTAAAGGGCCTACGCTTGATGAGGAGATGTTGCTTAGCGAGGAACAGGCAAACTCTTTTAAATTAAGGTACGCCCTTGATTGGAATTCCTTTGAAGACGGCAGGCGCCTAAACAGTATGAAGCGGCAGTATTATGCCTGGGGGCACTCTTTGGGGCTGACCGGAGCCACCCCTTACGGTAACATAGATTCATCTTTACTGGTGAGGTCCCTGCGTACTACTACCGACCTTACCTATCTTACCGTGGGCCTGACCGAGGGAAAAGTCGGTAATTTCCAGGGGTTCTCCCTGCGCGGCCTGGATTTTTCTCCCAGCTTCAATAATATTGCCAGCAGCGGTATGTCCGCCTTGCGCGGCGTAATGGTGGAAAGCCCGACCTTTGATAAAAAAATAGATTATACCGCTTTCTGGGGGAGGGAGAGCACCGGCAGGTACGGCGCTCTTTCTCCGGGATTACAAAAAATGCGCGCCTCTTATTACGATGGTATAAATTTAAATTATCTGCCTGAACCCGGGGATAGGGTCGGTTTTTCCCTGCTCCACGGTTACGGGAGAGACCGTTTAAGCACCCTCAGCGATTATGGCTATGACGCGCAGGCGGACTGGCATTTAGGAGACTGGAGCAACTATTACGAAATGGGATTTGATGGCAATGCCTTTGCCAATCTCTTTGGCTCTGGGATAGTAAAGCCGCGCCTTAGGTTCAACTACGAATTAAGGGATATAAATAAGAAATACTTTAGTATCGGCGGCGAGCCCTGGCGCAGGGGCGAGAGGGGCGGCATATTCAACTTTAATCTCAAGCCTACAGACCAATTCGAGATTTCTAACCGCCTGGATATATATCAGGATAGGCTCTTTCCCGCTCCGGATAACGTAAACCGCTTTAATGAGGATTACGATTTCGGCGCCTACTATACCCCTGATCCTTTCACGCGCTTCAAGTTTTTATACACGCTTCAGAATGAATTGGGGAGGGTTGGGCAGGCGCGTTATCAGATGGGAGGGATAGGATTATCCAAGACGATTAATTTTATAAGAAGCATCGGTACCTATATTGACTACCGGCATAAAGAAAGGACGAATTACACCAACCCTTCCTCCAGCTATATGGATGAAGATATCCTGGCCGGCTTGCGTTTTAAGCTGGTCGGAAGGCTCTATTATTTTTTCCACCAGGAATGGAATTGGCTGGAGGAGACGTATACCGGTAACCGTTCTCAGCCGCGCGCATTTGAAACCGGCGTAGATTTTGACACCCGCATAGGAAACTCGCCTTTTTATGAAAATTTCCGGCTCATTTACCGCGACGAACAGGATACCGGCTCTCCTTTAAGCTTCTTCTCTGGAGAAGATTACCTGGAGGGTTATACCGAGATCACCTACCGCCCGGTTCCGGAGGCCGAGGCCTATGTTTCCAGCCGGGTGCGCAATAGCTGGGCAGATAACCCCTTGATTAATAAACATATTGAGGCGGACCTTAGCGCCGGGATGCGCTATCTTTGGAATACGGGTTTACGCTGGGATTCTGTGGGTAACATCGAAGGGTGCGTCTTCCGCGATCTTAATTCGGACGGCCTGAGGGAAAGGGATGAGGCCCCTGTTTCAGGGATAAAGGTGCTTCTGGGCAAGAACCGTTCTGCTACCACCGATATATTCGGCTATTACCGGTTTGATAACGTTAAGGGAAGCAAGGCTTATGTAATGCTGGATGTCTCAAGCCTCCCTCCCGGGTTTGTGCTTACCGGACCGCAAAGGCAGGAGGTGGTAATCCAGAATAAAGGTTTAAGCAATGCTGATTTTGGGATAATCTCGCGCTCGGAGATTTCCGGGGTTGTCTTCTGCGACCTGAATGATAATGATGTTTTTGACGCTAATGACCAGCCGATGAGGGGGGTGCAGCTGATCCTGGAGAACGGCGCCCAGGCAACGACCGGCACAGACGGAAGGTATTATTTCAGGAATATCTCAACCGGCAAGCATATCGTTACCCTGATTCTAAAAAGCCTATCCTCGCGCTTCTTACCCAAGGTGCCTATAGTAAAGGAAATAGAGATTACCGAAGGCATCGTCTATTACCATGATATCCCGCTAAAGAAGTCTGAAGATTAATCTTAACGATAATAAATTGTAGTAATGGAATTGCTTGCCTGGGTCAGCTTGGCGGAGGAGGCATCTTCCTGGATGAGCTCTGTTTTTGCATCTAAGGGGGCATTTAACCCTGGTACAAGCGGAATACTGCAGGAGACCCCGAAGGCGGCGTTATCCCCGGCCATTGCCAAATCTACCAAACAGAGAATAAACATTAAAATGACCATTGCCCGCCGGATCAGGGAATTCGTTTTATGCATTTTACCCTTTCCGCCGGGGCGCCCTCAAAAAATAACCCTAAAGGCAGTCTTTAGGGTCTTACTTTGCCCTTTGGCAACGCAGCCTACCTCGCCCGTGTGGGCTCGGTACTGTCGCTTTGCGCCCCAGCATTACTGCTAGTTTGCCTTTATCAGTAGCTACTCCTAAT
>DATJPP010000071.1:0-3061 GCA_035506355.1 Candidatus Margulisiibacteriota bacterium
CTGACCAGCCTACAAAAATGTCCGAACTATCTATATAACGACAGGCCTCTTTGTCAAATAGCTCAGCAAGGGCAAACTGCGGGTTATAACCTGCCCTTACTATAGAGGGCAACTTCTCCCATAGCCGCTCCAGCACTTCCATCAAAACCAGGGAACGCACTAAATCCGGAGGTATGCCGTATTTTTTCACTTCGAATTTAGGGTAAGAGGTGATTAACCGTTTAAGATACCCTCTTTTAAACAACTGCTGGGCCAGATAAAAGGCATGGAACCTTCCTCCTACCGATATGGTTATCTGCATTTTATAAAATAATTTTGTTGTATTCCATATATTTTAAGAAAACGAAGATATTCCAATAGAAATCAAATTTAAGATAAAGAGCCGCCAGCGGCACTTTATTCATCTCTCTCCCAAAGAAGTAATTTATGCTCTTTGAATTGTCCTCCAGGTACTTCTTAAGGTAATTATATTTAGGGATCATAAGGTATCGGAAAGGATAGGAAAAGCCGATTTTCTTTCGTTTTACGAAAAACATTGGGAATCCATTCCTTAAGAGCATTTCTCTAAGCGGATATTTGGGGGTATTAAACTTTTTCCAGTAATCAACCGGAATCTTGCGCGCAAAACACATCAATTCCCAGTCCAGGAAAGGACACCTGGCCTCCATCTGATTCTCTGAGATTGCCTTATCGATCTTCACAAAACCGTGTCCGGCCAAATCCACGGAAACAGCCTTTAGGGCGTAAGGGCTAAGTGCGGCATCCCATTTCGGGCCGACACAAATTAAGCCGTGGTTCTCCACAGGGTTACTATCAGAAAACCAGTCAGCTATTTTGCCGTAACCGAGAAAAACCTCATCACCGCCGTCTCCCGTGAATAAAACTTTACCGAACTCTTTGGCCTTTAAAGAAAGGGCGGAGAGAAAATAGTAAGAATATAAAGAGAGCGGCTGGTCGAGATTCCTGATAGACTGTTCTAGCAACTCATAGAAACCCTTGTTGAAGATATCTACAAAAATAATCTCTTTCTTTAGTAGCTTGGAAGCGTATCTAACATAAGGCTCGTCGTTTAAAAGGCGCACCGGCTGCCTGAGTGAGATAAGCCTGGTGTTTTTGTTTAATTTAAGCATGTAATGGGCGAGCACTGTCGAATCTATCCCCCCAGAGAAGAGCAACACAGGAGCAGGTATCCCCTGGATCCTTTTCCTCACGGCAGAAAGTAAAAGCCCTTCCAGTCTATCCTGTAAAGAAGCGGGGCCAAGAAGGCTTAAATCTTCATCCGTTGGACATCTCTTCTTGAAGGGGTACCTGCTGATTCTCTTATTTTCGATGTCAATTTCGTAAATCTCCCCCGGCAAAACAGGTCTTATCTCTTCGAATATCGAGCCCTGGGGATGGATAAAACCGTTCTCTAAATAGAAGGCTGTCTCATTTTTATCGATATTTAATTTTTCGGGAAAATTATCCTTTATTGCCAAAACGGAAGAAGAAAAAACGAGCATGCCTTTTGAATTCAAAAAATACAACGGTTTTTTCCCTATGTTGTCCCGGTGGATTATCAATTTACGTAAGTTTCTGTCATAAAGGGCGAAACTGAATGAACCGTCCAGCATATTAAAGCCTTCTATGCCGAAAGCACTGTAAACATGGCTTATTGCTTCGCAGTCAGAAGTAGTGGCGTAAGCATAAGTTCCGGACTGTTTAATTTGAGCGTGGTTGTATATCTCCCCATTACAGACCAGCACAAGACCATTGCTTACGATAGGCTGGGCAGAGGCGCTTTTGAGATCAATTACCGCGAGTCTCGTATGGCAAAGAACGATATTACGGTCCCGGTATTCTCCTTTGTCATCCGGACCGCGATTTAACAAAAACCGCAGCGAAGGCTTGAGGGCCGCCTCTTCAGCGTTAAAATTTACTATCCCTAATATACCGCACATTTCTTGGTACCTCTCATTTTGAATAATTGCCTATTATATATTCTCTGATTGCGGCGAATTGCCTTTCGAAATTTAATTTATTCAAATGCATCTGTCTGGCTTTTTCCTTCCTCCTTGAATACCCTTCGCTGTCCAGGAACGCTGAGTTTATCGCTCCTGCGATAGCTTCCACAGAATCGGGGTTAGCAAAATAAGCCGAATCTTCCCCCACAACCTCCCGGAAAGCCAAGGCATCATTAGTAAGCACAGGTATACCGAGGCTTAAATACTCAAATAATTTATTGGATGCCCCGGCGTTGTAACGCCGGTTGGAATCTATCGCTCTATAGAAAGCAATGCCCAGGTAAGAGCCGATCGTATAAGAGAACAGTCTGCTATAGGGAACCGGTGGTATATAGACAACCCGCTCCCTCGCATAAAGCGAGGCAGCTAACCGGTAAAGATCTGAAATGAAATCACTATTGCTCCATCCCAGGAGGACTAATATTGCGTCTTGGGGCAGGAAAACCAGGGCCCTAACCACCTGGGAGACATAGTAAAGATCGCTGATGCATCCCTGTATCAGCAGCACTCTGGCGTTTCTGCTGATACCGCTGGCATCAAGCAAGGGCAAAAGGTTATTTTCCCTCGGTAGGCAAGTTACGGTAAGCGGTGCATTCATAACAATATCAGGCATATTCTTTAACCGTGCGCTATCCTTAAAAATCTCTGCCCTGTGCCTGTCCGGAAAAATAATTTTATCTGCAAAACGAGCCCAAAAAAGCTCTAGCCTCTTAACGAGATAACTCATGCCCTTTAGTAAATACCTGTCCCCTAGATCAAGATTGTGATAAATCACAGCCCTCTTTCTGCCGCAGCGGGAAGCGATCATCCCGGAAGCAAAACCATGCATATCAAACGCGTAAATCGTGCGGCATGAATGAAAGCGGACGAAAAAAACAGTGGATAAAATGAAATTTGCGTATTCACATACCTTTATCATAACGTTCTGCGCTTCTTTCTCTCTGGCTGTCTTAAGCTTCCCAAGCCGCAATAATTTCACGTTCTCAGGATAAGATTGCTCCGGATTATCCTGGTTACGGCAGATAACAATTAAATCGGCGTCTTCCGACAAAATGGAA
>DATJPP010000072.1:0-2289 GCA_035506355.1 Candidatus Margulisiibacteriota bacterium
CGTAGGCGCTTCGCGTGAGATGAAACTTGTCCTGGCTTATGAACTCCCCTTTATTTTAGCAGTAGTGGCAGTAATTATCAGGAGCCACGGCGGAATAAGGTTAAGCGCTATTTTAAGCCACCAGATGGAATCCGGTTCCAATATCGCCTCAGCTTCCGGGGCGCTGGCATTCCTGGCGGCATTATTCTGCATGCAGGCGAAGCTAGGGCTGGTCCCCTTTGATGCTGCGGAGGCAGAGCAGGAGATTATGGGCGGGACATTAATAGAATACTCGGGATTCCCTTTGGCGGTATTTAAATTGACCAAGGCGCTTATGCTTTATATCATGCCGCTTTTCTTGATAATCTTATTTCTTGGTAAAGACCTAAGCCCTTATTTCTTAGTTGCTAAATTTATCGGTATCTTATTATTCATAATCCTGTTGAAAAATACAAACCCGCGCCTGCGCATCGACCAATCGATAAGATTCTTCTGGAGGATGCCTCTAATATTCTCCCTAAGCGCGGTAATCCTGGCGTCCATGGGGTTTTAGCTTAACTTATGCTCAAAGCGTTGACCAAATCCATCTGGGTATTCCACGTAAGCGCAGGTTCCTGCAATAACTGTGATATCGAAATATTGGATTGTCTTACTCCCAGGTTTGATCTGGAGAGGTTCGGTATCCAACTGATAGGTTCAGTCAGGCATGCGGATGCCCTGCTTATAACCGGGGCAATGAATAAAAAATCCGTACCCAGGATGAAGAAGATTTACGCCCAGGCGCCTAAGCCTTGCGTGGTAGTAGCAGTTGGCCAGTGCGCCCTCTCGCGCCATATGTTTAGATACAGCTATAACGTGGAGGAGCCCCTGGATAAGATACTGCCGGTCGATCTTTACGTCCCCGGTTGCCCGCCTAAACCCGAGGCGATTATCGACGGGATAGTAAAGCTGGTGAAGAAATTAAGGAGCGGCAAGTAAATATGAATATAAGAGAGAGGATCAAGGAGAGGCTCGAGGGAAAGATCTTGGACTGGAGAGAATTCTCCACCAGAAGGATATACTTTTCAGTTGAAAAGGAGCATCTCTTTGAGACCGTGAAAATCCTTTTTAAAGAGTTGGAATTGAGGTTTGTCACGGCCTCAGGCCTAGAGGCACCTTCAGGATTAGAGATCATCTATCATTTCAGTTTTGACAGGTCAGGAGAGATCTATTCCCTGCGCGTATTTCTGGAAGATAAAAAGAACCCAAGGGTAGATTCGATCACACCGATATTCCCGGGAGCGGAGTGGATAGAGCGTGAGATTTGGGAGATGCTCGGGATAGACTTTACCGGACACCCCAACCTTAAACGCCTGCTTCTTGCCGAGGACTGGCCGGAAGGGAAATTTCCCTTAAGGAGGGAAGATGAGCCATAGAGTAATAGTCCCCATAGGCCCTTATCACCCTCTGCAGGAGGAGCCGGAATTCTTCCAGCTCTACGTCGAAGGGGAGAAGGTCGTAGATATCGATATTATCATCGGCTATAACCACAGAGGTATAGAAAAACTCTCTGAGTCAAAACACTTTGACCAGGTAGCCTTTTTAGTGGAGCGTATCTGCGGTATCTGTTCTTCCAGCCACCCTTATGCCTATGTCTTGGCAGTGGAAGACATATTAGGAGGCGAGGTATCCGTTGTGCCGGAGCGCGCACTTTATATCCGCACCATCATTGACGAATTGCAAAGAATCCACAGCCATCTGCTCTGGCTGGGCCTTGCCGGGCATTTTATCGGCTATAACACCGTTTGGATGTGGGCTTGGAAGTACCGCGAGCCCGTACTGGATATGTTTGAAATGATCACCGGTAACCGCAATAATTACGCCATGTTTAAAGTGGGAGGGGTGCGCCGGGATATTAAGGACGGGGATATCCCCGCATTAAAGAAGATGCTGGATGATCTGGTACCTGCCATTAACTTGTTCCAAGGTGCAGTGATCGATGACCCGGTAATCGGCTCAAGGTTAAAAGGGGTGGGGGTGTTGACGCGAGAACAGGCAATTGATTGGTGCGTGATCGGCCCAACTGCCAGGGCCTCCGGAATAAATATAGATATCCGCAGGGACGAGCCTTACGGTGTCTGCGACCGCCTTCACTGGAGCGTGATCGTGGAGAAGGATGGCGATATCTTTGCCAAGACCCTGGTCAGGATCCTGGAGATGTTGGATAGCATTAATATTATCCGGCAGTGTCTGAATAAAATCCCGAAGGGGCCTATTGATGCCGGTATAAAGGATATACCCCCGGGAGAAGGTATCGGAAGGGTAGAGGCA
>DATJPP010000073.1:0-2079 GCA_035506355.1 Candidatus Margulisiibacteriota bacterium
GATTTCATCAATGTAAGTTATCGCTTTAGGGTATTTCTGGAATAATTCAATAAGAAAGTAGAAAACATTGAAAAAATACGAAAGGATAAGTACGATCATAAGAGCAAGAAGGAGTATAAGTATGTCTTTAAATGCAGTTGAAAGGTTTATTCTGCGCTTCATCTCTCGCTCCTTTACCTATTCATCTTTGGAACCATCTCTTACTTCGGATATCCTACGGTTTGGGCAAGGATTATCTTCTGCTGTGGACGCAGTTTCATCGCCTTAGCCAAAGCAGGCCTATCCAGCCAGCCGCGCACAACCGTGGCCAGACCGGAAGAGGCACAATATAAATATACGTTCTGGCTGATGAATCCGGTATCCGTGCCAGCAGTAGAATCTGCATCCTGAGGAGAAACTTTACCCATTCTGGCAAGATCAGCTACATAGACAAGGTCTACCGGCGCATCCTTGACAAAATCCTGCGCTCCGGTTAAAACCCTTATATCTCCAGATACGACCGGGATAAGCATATTTCCTTGGGGATCATATAAATATACCCCCTCTGCCTTAACCAGGTAAATATCTATCTCCTGCATATTCATGGATGAGGGGGATGTACGGTGCGCGCTTTCCGGACGGTTTATCCCCGCCCCAGCCCAAAGCATATCAGAGATGACTTCTATCGGAAGCTCCCGGGTAGCGAATTCCCGCACGCTCTTCCTCTCTCTCAAAGCCTGCATCAACGGCATCCCGCCCTGCATCTTAGGTTCTGGAAGCTTAATCGCCTTTAACTCCTGGGAATAAACTAACCCCGGAAAGACCAGGAACAGGATTAAAATCATTCTTCTCTTCATATTAATATTATAATCCCGAAAATCCCGCTATTCAACCATAAAAACTCCTCTACCTCACGCCTGGATGCAGGTATACTTTGAGGTTAAAAAAATTAATTTTGCTTTAAAAGCTTGGGACCTGTATTATACTAAGGTTATATTATGAACAAATTATCCTCCAAAAAAAGAAAGAAAATTACAGTATTCCTCTGCTGTTTTTTAATCCTGCTCTGCTTTGCCTATACCGTATTTATCCGCAGGGCCCGGTTTAAAATGCCCCTGGATAGTTACAATTCCGGATGGTGCACTGCGCATTCTGTATGCGTAACTAAGAACTGGATAAAAGAAGGGGCATTTAATTTAAGATTCATGCATGTATTAAATCCCGCTTCGATAGAATTCGATACCCTGTTAAGCCGAGAGCCATGCGTGTCGTATCCGCCCGGCACATTTATCATAGTGTTTTTACTTGCCAAGATCTTACATATAAAAGACCTGATCATGCTATATCAGATATATAATCTTTTCAACCAGCTGACGATATCCCTGCTTTTGTTTTTCATTATGTTTCAAATAATAAATTATTTCGGGAATATCAATATTTTTACTATCTTCTTTTCGATTATGCCTTCGATAACCTATCTTTACCTCCCCCCCACGCTTCATTGGCATCAGGACGGTTTCTTTGCCGACCAGGCAGTAATCATGCTCTTTGTTATCTTTATTTACCTGGAAATGAAGTACCTGCTCTACGGAAGGCTTGGGGCGTGGAGCAAATTATTTTTTCTCTCCATCGTATTCCTGGGGATGCTGACCGAATGGTTATTTGCATTTGTCGTTTTTGTTGCTTTTATTTTAAGGATATTATTTGTGCCGAGGGTAAAAGGAGGACTGAAGAACTTGATAATCATGAATCTTAACCTGATCATACCTGCCCTGTTAGCGCTGGCTTTCTTCATTTACCAGGTCATTCCGATGGGGCTACTTTCAACCCTGATTACTCATTATCGTAATAGGACTGCGGGAACGGGAGAAGACGGGGTAGCTATCAATCTTTTCAATCAGCATTTTCGGCGCTTTGGATCCTGGTATTACGGAAAGACGCTATGCCTCTGCGCCGTAGCCAGTATTATTGCCTTTTTGCTTTACTATGCTTTCATGAGACTAAAGGCGATACGCAGTAATATCAACAAATTGTTAAATAAATATATGTATCTCATTTGCCTCTCTGTTTTGCCATGCCTGCTCCAGGTATACGTCTTTA
>DATJPP010000074.1:0-4625 GCA_035506355.1 Candidatus Margulisiibacteriota bacterium
AAACAAATTGTCTGGTTATTCGTCCTTGCATGGAAATTTATGCCGGCGTAGCTCAGTTGGCAGAGCAGCGCTTTCGTAAAGCGCGGGTCGGGGGTTCAATTCCTCTCGCCGGCTTTTTTATTAAACAATGTCTAAATTTACATCAGTATTAAAACAGAGAAATTTTTTTCTCCTTTGGTTGGGCCAGATCATCTCGCAGCTGGGGGACAGGCTTGATCAGATGGCCCTCATCGGTTTTGTCTATATGAGGGCACCGGGCTCAACCATAGAGATAGCCAAGATCCTCTCCTTCACCATACTCCCCGTGTTTTTGATCGGCCCTGTGGCCGGGGTATATGTGGACAGATGGGAGAGGAGGCGTACCATGTATACCAGTGATTTCTTAAGGTCGGCATTGGTCCTGATCATACCGCTCTGTCTTTTTTACGGCAAATCCCTCGCCCCTATTTACCTTATTATTTTCATAGTTTTCTCTATCGGCAGGTTCTTTGTCCCGGCGAAGCTCTCCATCATCCCCGAACTGGTGGATAAGAAGGACCTTTTAATCGCCAATTCCCTGGTGAATACCACCGGGATGATCGCCGCCATACTCGGTTTTGGCATAAGCGGCGTAGTGGTAGAATGGCTGGGTCCCAAAAGCGGTTTCTACCTGGACGCGTTAAGTTTCCTTATTTCCGGGACGCTGATCTTTCTGATCAGAAAGAAGTCTTCAGGCCCGATGAACCTGACGCGGGTAAGTCATGAGATCGTAGAGGTGATAAGCAAATCCGTATTCCAGGAGCTGAAAGAGGGTATACTCTATTTTATCCGTCAGAAGCAGATCCGCTTTACGGCAGGTATAATTTTTGCGCTCTGGTCAGCGCTGGGGGCGATTTATGTGGTCTTGATAGTATTCGTGCAGAAGACCCTGCATTCGGCGACCAAGGACCTCGGCCTTTTGATCATGTTCCTGGGGATAGGGCTATTTCTGGGTTCGCTTGTTTACGGACGTTTCGGCCAGCGTCTCTCGCATTACAAGACAATCTTCGCCTCACTGGCCTTAAGCGGTACAATGCTGATTGTCTTCGCCCTGGCAATACACCGCCATCCTTATTTTTCCGTGGCCGCCGCGGTCTCTCTATGTCTGGGTCTCTCAGTTGCCCCGATTATGATCGCCAGCAATACCATCATCCACAGGGCAAGCGATAACGGGATGATGGGTAAGACCTTTAGTTCTCTGGAGATAGTAATGCACCTGGGATTTTTGTTATTTATGTTTATCAGCAGCCTATTGGCAGAACGCCTTTCGCACCTATCTATCCTGGTTGTTGTGGGCTGCGTCTTAACTGCCTTAGGGATAATAAACCTTATCTATCACCGTAAGATTCCATGGTTAGGTTAAAAGAGCACAAGCAGCAAACAGAAGAAAAGGCCATAGAGGACCTGCCTTTACCTTCCAGGGTTTACCTTCCTTTATCCCAGCATCTGGGTAAGATTTGTCTGCCTGATGTTAAGGTCGGGGATTTGGTAGCGAGGGGCCAGAGAATAGCTTCCGTAGTTGCCAATGTTACGAGCCCTGTGCATGCTTCTATATCCGGTAAGGTCGTTGCTATCCAGGAAACACCGCACCCGGTCTTAGGCAGATGCAAGGCGATAGTCATCGAGAGCGACGGGGAGGATAAGTCCCGGATCTTAAGTATTAGGTCTCAGAAAGAAGTTGAAGGATTATCGTACGCAGAGATACGCAATATTATCGCTGAATACGGGATCGTGGGTATGGGGGGCGCTGGTTTCCCCACACATGTAAAATTGAATCCGCCTAAGCCGGTGGATACCCTGATCATCAACGGGGCAGAATGCGAGCCTTATCTTACTGCAGACTACCGCCTGATGCTGGAGAAGGCTAAGGAGATCCTGCTGGGCGTGGAGCTGGCAGCAAGGTGCCTAGGAGCAAAAAATGTTTTTCTGGCGGTAGAAGATAATAAGCCAAAGGCCATTGATATATTCCGCTTAGCC
Source organism: Candidatus Margulisiibacteriota bacterium (assembly GCA_035506355.1). Taxonomy (GTDB): domain Bacteria; phylum Omnitrophota; class Gorgyraeia; order Gygaellales; family Profunditerraquicolaceae; genus DATJPP01. The sequence continues at coordinate 1,996 of DATJPP010000074.1, forward strand.
AACTCTTCTTATGCGATCAAGATTTTAAAAAGCGCATACCCGCAGGGCGCAGAGAAGCAGCTGATTAGGAATATTCTGGGTAAAGAAGTGCCCCGCGGTAAACTTCCTTTTGATATCGGGGTGGTAGTGCAGAATGTCTCCACCTGTTTTGCCATTTATGAAGCCGTTTACCTGAACAAGCCTTTATACGAACGCGTGATTACTGTTACGGGGAGCTCGCTGGCTAATCCTAAGAACCTGCGGGTGCGCCTGGGTACACCCTTCAAGGAATTGATTGCCTACTGTGGCCCCTTAAAAGAGGGACCCGCCAAGATCATTAGCGGCGGTCCGATGATGGGGATTGCGCAGGCGAGCGATGAAGTCCCGGTGATAAAGTCCACCACCGGAATAGTATTGCTTACCGCCAAGGAAGCAAAAGCACAGGAGGAGGAATTTTGCATACGTTGCGGCGCCTGCATCAGGAATTGCCCTGCCGGGCTGATGCCATGCATTATAAACCTGGCCTCGGAGAGAGAGATATGGAGCGAGACTAAGGCCTATGGCGCCCTGGACTGTATTGAGTGCGGCATATGCGATTATCTCTGTCCTGCCAAGAGGAGGCTGACCCAGTCTATTAAAAGGGCAAAATTGGAGGCGGTAAAATGAAAGAGACGATGCGTTACGGTTTTATACTCTCGGTTATCTGTCTTATAGCTGCGGGACTCCTGGCAGGGGTCAATTCTTTAACCAAGAAACTGATCGTCGCTCAGGCGCAGGCAGAGGAAGGTGCAGCTTTGAAAGAAGTCCTGCCGGGCGCAGAAAAATTCGAAGCCGTAACTAAAAATCCGGAAACGATTTATTATAAAGGGAGCGATAAAGGAGGAAAGTTCTTAGGGGTGGTCTTTAAGGCATCGGGCAAGGGTTACTCCAGCGTGATTGAGACCCTGGTAGGGATGGATAAAGTAGGAAAGATCACCGCTATCAAAGTGTTAAGCCAGAATGAGACGCCGGGCTTGGGTATGCGGGTAACAGAAGGCAATTTTACCGGGCAGTTCGCCAATAAATATACGCGGGAGTTATCCGGGGTCCAGGCGATTACCGGTGCCACAATCTCTTCCCGGGCAGTGATAGATTCCGTGATGAAGAAGGCGCAAGAGGTGCAGAGCTTATTGCAAAGATGAAAGAGAAGTTAATCGTCAGTTTTTCGCCGCACTTGCACAAGAAAGAGTCCACAAGCAGAATAATGTGGATAGTGGCGCTTGGCCTTATTCCTGCCGGAGGAGCCGGAGTCTTCATCTTTGGCTACTCTGCTTTGCGGGTCATCCTTCTTGGGGTGATCTCTGCGCTTTTAACCGAGGCAGCCATCCAATTACTGGCTAAGAAGAAGGTTACCCTCTTAGACGGCAGCGCTCTTATCACCGGGCTTTTATTAGCTTATAACCTTCCCCCGGAAGTGCCTTTCTGGATCCCTATTGTGGGTTCATTTTTTTCCATCGCCATAGGTAAGCAGGCCTTCGGAGGCCTGGGGCAGAACATCTTTAATCCCGCTTTAACCGGCAGGGTATTCTTGATGGCCTCTTGGCCGAAATATATGACTACTTTTACCAGCCCCTTAAATTATGACGCCGTGACTTCTGCTACCCCCTTAGCCTTTTTAAAAGAAGGGAGGGCCTTAGGGCATATCTCTTACCTGGATCTCTTCCTGGGTAAGCGTGCCGGGTGCATCGGCGAAGTTTGCATATTGGCGCTTTTACTGGGGGCAGCCATACTTTTTATCAAGGGATATATATCATGGCACATACCGCTTACTTATATTGCAACCGTAGGGCTCTTTACTTATATATTCGGCGCAAATGGCCTATTTAGCGGAGACTGGTTATTCCATATCTTAAGCGGCGGGCTCTGCCTGGGGGCATTTTTTATGGCCACCGATTACGTTACCTCTCCTTTAACGCGTAAAGGGCAGGTTATCTTCGGTGTAGGATGCGGCCTGCTTACCGCAGTGATCAGGCTCTGGGGTGGATACCCTGAGGGCGTATCATACGCGATACTGATGATGAACGCGGCAACCCCCTTGATAGACCGTTTCACCAAAAGCAGGGTGTACGGGAGAGCATGAAAAAACTATTCTCGGAATTTATAAAAGGCGTAATCGGGGAGAATCCCACTTTTGTGCTTGTCCTTGGACTCTGCCCGACGCTGGCGGTATCGGTTTCGGTGATAAATGGGATAGGGATGGGTTTCGCCGCTACCTTTGTCCTATTAGGCTCCAATGTCATTATTTCGATGATCAAGAATTTTGTGCCGGAGAGGATAAGGATACCCTGTTATATCGTGGTTATTGCCACCTTCGTTACTATTACGGAATTATTCATGAAGGCTTACAGCCCGGCGTTGAACCGCGCCCTCGGCATCTACGTACCGCTGATCGTGGTAAACTGCATCGTCCTCGGCCGCTCCGAGGCCTACGCTTCGAAGCAGACGGTAAGGGATTCTTTATTTGACGGATTAGGGATGGGCGTAGGTTTTACCCTCGCCCTTATCCTTATATCCGCAATCCGGGAATTCTTAGGTTCAGGCACGATTATGGGGGAGAGGCTAATCAAGGGATTCGAGCCGGCCTTTGTCATGGGGATGCCCTCCGGGGCCTT
>DATJPP010000075.1:0-3065 GCA_035506355.1 Candidatus Margulisiibacteriota bacterium
CATAATAGAATGGAACCACGAGAAATAATATGGGTTCAAAATGGTCTCCCAACAGGAATAAATTTCCCCTTATCGAAGAAAACAAGAGGTCCCCGTGCAGGGTATTCCAGATGGCCTGGTCAAATAACCCCATATCCCAGGCCATAGTTGAAAAACTGAGGTGCCTGGCTATCCCTAAGGTGGAGATAACCAGGACGCTGGATAGGGATAATACTGCCAGGATAATCTTATCCGGTAAGGCAATAAAACTTTTCAGGATACGCGGAAGATATAGTCCTGAAAAACTATCCTTATCCAGCAGGAAGCTCAAGGCAAGTAAAAAAAACATCCCTGCCGTAGGGCCCGCTATATTAGATATCCCTTTTTTAATCATAAAAGAATAGTCGGTCAGGAATAATCCAAGGTATAATAACGAATACAGGTTAATTAACGTGTTGAGGATGCTTAATAAGAATTTCTTCATTACTTATTTTCCAATTTTTATAGTGCGTTCATAACGCATCAGTTCTTTATCCCAGTTGACAGTCAGGCTGACGGGGACAGGAGTATAATTCTTTCCGCAAAGGGAAATCCCGGTAATAGCATAAAGCGCGGCCTCGGTATCAGACTTGCCTTTTCCCTTAAATTCTATTTTAACTGCCGGGCACTCTCCCTTCTTCATCAAGCCGTTGATATCTTTTCTGTATATAAGCAGCTGCCGGTAACTGAGGCCATATTCCCGAGGATGTCCTCCCGACCTCTCCAAAAAAACAAAAACAGCCAGCATGAGCAGTATGGTTGAAGTGAGCGCAAGAAAAACAATATACCGGCCTAACCTGTATTGCCATAGTCTATATGCGCAAAAGGAGAGGAAAATACTGTAAGAAGGAAATAAGATTATGAAGTAATGCATGGGCGTCTGTACCTTGAATATCAAATAACTCGCGCTAATAATGAAGATTAAAAAACCGGAGATCTGAAACGGGAGGGGATATTTTTTAAGCGTTTCGGGGCTTAGATTGAAAAACGCCCTGGACCTTGCCAACCATGACAAATAAGACAAGAAACTGAAGACAAAAAATCCTATCAGCAAACAGCTGAAGGGATAAAGGATGTAACGCAGGGGCCCGGCTGAACTCTTTAATACCTGGTTGAAATCTTCGCGGAAATAATACCTGAAGAAATCAAAAGATGACATACGCAGGTGTTCGCGGAATAACTTCCAATAAACGTGCCTTTTGGCCAGGGCGCCGTATGCATAGACCCTGGCGAATTCCCCCTCCCGGAAAAGATGGACCAGGTAAGGCAGGAATATTATGAGGGCTATAATCAAGCTCAAAAAGAGAGTTTTCGCTTTGACCTTATCCCTGTGAATAAGAGTAAGGATTAAAAGCACCGGAAAAAGAAAAAACCCGGACATGTGCAATTGCGCGGCAAGGCAGGCAAGGATAGTCAGGCCCAAAAAATACCTCCCCGCCCTCTCCTCTTTTATAAACCTGTAAAGATTAAAATTAAATAGCACCATTACTAACGGAAGCAGGCATTGTGCCCAGATGATATTGGAGTAGACCGTAAATGCCGGAGAAAACGCCAAAAATATACTTGCCAGAAGGGCGTAGGTTAAAGGGAGATAAAGATAAAAATAGCGTATAGCCAGGCAAAGCGCGCAGAGGTTAAAAACTGTAAATACCGCAGTTATGGCAAGCGGGTCATGGGTGAAAAACGTAACCAGGCCCATGAACCATAAGAAAAGCTGCGGGTTGCTCACCCCCACTCCGGAACCCAAACCATGAGTAATCAGAAAACCGACATTACGTGTTTGATCGCCACAAATAATCGCCTGCAGCTGATCATTCTTGAACTCAAAGAAGGATAGTTGATAAAAACGCAGTATGAAGGAAAAGATGATAATAGAAAAGATAGCGATTATGCTGCGTTCGTAACCGGGTTTAAAATAATCGTCTTTCATAAATACGCACTTTCGGGTTACTGAAGACCAGGGTGAATTTATCCGGGTGGCTCCCTGCCCAGGAATCTTCCAAAGGAAAATCCCTGGAATAATGCATCTGGTATATGAATATGAATTTGATCTTTTCTTGTTCTAAGTTCTTGGCCCACACGTCGTAACTTGCCTGGCCACGGTAATTACCGTCGGGAAAGGCATGCGGCATATTTAAGGCTGAATTTACCGGCACGTAGGATACATGGTTCTTGAGCCTGCTTCCGTAAAGCGGGTAAGTTTCCGGCCTTCCTGCGTAGGCGATTCTGGCATCCCTGGAATGGCTGTTAAGCCAAGACCAGCCCAGCGCAATATCCTTCTCCAGGTAATGCCTGGAATAACGCGCGTATTGCTCCTTTTCGTATTTATTATCCAGGATAAAAATTAATATTGATAAAACCAGGAATAACGCTACCGGCAGGGTATACTGGAGACGGCCAAGGCGCAGGGATAGCCCCTGCCGTCTTAAAAAAGCCGACAAGAAGAATAATAAGCTTAAAAACAAAGAAAGGTAAAGCTGCTCCCTTCTGGCTAATTCCGGGATCGAAGATAAAACACATAATACCGAAGCTATGGCCATGTACCTCCTGCCCCACTTCTTCTCACTGAGGTATACCGCGGCAGCTGCCAAGGCCATCCCCAGGTAACCATAGAAATACCTGCTCCAATAGGCCCTTAGATAATAAATGAGTAACAAAAATATGGATAAGGGGATCAGATAAAATAAACAACGGATAAAACCATCCTTTTTCTTGTAGAAAATGCACAATAAGAGCGGGAGGAATGTCCCCGGCAGGATAAAGGCAAATAGCTGCAGCCCAAACCCCTCGCTAAAAAATAATTTTTTTAGGGAAAACTCATTAAAATGATAGGTCATATTGGCATAATCCAGCCTGTCTATAAATCCAGGCATCACGGTCCTGCCCAAGATAGTCATCCTGATGGGATAGAAGATATTTCCGGTAAGAAAGAAATTCCTTATGTAAGGATAACCGCCAAAAGCTATGGTAGCGAGGCTGATAATCAAGAACGAGAAAAGTATCCCGCGCCCGTTCTTTTTGTAGCCAGCTATTACAATGTAAATGAA
>DATJPP010000076.1:0-3787 GCA_035506355.1 Candidatus Margulisiibacteriota bacterium
ATGAAATTCTGGAAATTCTGGAGAAGGATGCGCGCATAAGTACGGATGAGATGGCCAAGATGCTTAAGAAGAAACCCCAACAGATCAAAGATGCGATAAAGAAGTTTGAGAAGGAAGGGGTTATCCTTAAATACAAGGCGATGATCAACCGCGAGCTTATCCGGGATGCCGATTCCGAAGTAAGGGCGTTAATTGAGGTTAATATCACCCCGCAGAAGGACCTGGGATTTGATAAGATTGCGGAGCGCATATATTCATTCCCCGAGGTCACCAGTTGCTACCTTATATCGGGGACATATGATCTTCTGGTGGTAATAGAAGGCAAAAATATCCATACCGTTTCCAGTTTTGTGGCTGAAAAACTCTCCTGTCTTGAGAATGTGCGCGGGACGGTAACGCATTTTCTGCTTAAGAAATACAAAGAAGATGGGGTAATCCTTAAGCGTAAGGAAGAGAATAAAAGGATCGCCATATCATATTAAGCTAAAATTAGAGATAAAAGGCTAAGGTTAAAGATGAAGAATTTGGTTGCCAAAAAAGTCGAACAAATGCAGCCTTCGGGGATCAGGGCGTTCTTTGACCTGGTCTTGGGGATGAAGGATGTAATATCGCTGGGAGTGGGGGAGCCTGATTTCGTCACGCCCTGGCAGATACGTGAAGCCGGTATTTATTCGCTGGAAGAAGGTTTTACGTCTTATACTTCCAACAAAGGCCTGTATAAGCTCCGCCTTTATATCAGCCGTTATTTAAATAATCAAAAGGGGTTCAAGTATAGCCCGGATGAGGAGATCCTCATTACCGTAGGCGTAAGCGAGGCAATGGACCTGGTGTTGCGCTCAATCATCAACCCCGGAGATAAAATCTTAGTGCCTCAGCCCAGTTATGTTTCTTACGGTCCAATGGTGGATTTGTGCGGCGGTATTCCGGTTTATATCAATACCGCGAAGGACGGTTGCAAACTTACGCCGGAAAACCTAAAAGAGCATATAGATGACAAGACTAAAGCCCTCATTCTTAATTATCCCGCGAACCCCACGGGGGTCTCTTATAGAAAAAAAGAGCTGAGCGAGATTAATAAAATACTCCTTAAGCACGGCCTGCTTTGTATTTCGGATGAGATATACGGCGACCTGACTTACGATTTTGAGCATACTAATTTTGCTACCCTGCCCGGGGCAAAGGAGAATACGCTTTATTTAGACGGTTTCTCTAAGAGCTATGCCATGACCGGCTGGAGGGTGGGTTTTGCTTGCGGCCCGAAAGAATTGATCGCAGCCATGACCAAAATCCACCAGTATACCATCATGTGCGTCCCCATTACTTCCCAGATGGCTGCCTGCGAGGCGATACAATCGGGGAGAAAAGCGGTAGAAGAGATGAAGCGCGAATACAAAAGAAGAAGGAACATTATGGTCGGCGGCTTGAACAGTATTGGCCTTAAGTGCAGCCTTCCGGAAGGGGCGTTTTACGTTTTTCCTGATATCAGCAAAAGCGGGATGAAAGATATGGAGTTCGCCAGGGAGCTGCTTAAAAAAGAAAAGGTCGCGGTTGTGCCGGGGAGCGCTTTCGGCAGCGGCCTTAAGAATTACGTACGCATGTCTTACGCCACCAGTTACGATAGTCTTAAGGAAGCTCTGGAGAGGATTAAAAGATTCCTTAAAAAATAACCGAGGGTAGCAGTTATGGCCGAGAAGCAAAAAGGGCACTACCGGATTTACGTAAAGCAGATAGAGGCGCTCTCTAAGATAGCCAACCTTATCACAGGAGGATTATATCTGGAAGAGCTCCTGCGCTTGGTGGTTCAGGTTACCGCGGAGTTGATGAACTCAAAGATATCTTCCCTTATGCTGCTTGATCCTGAAAGGCAGGAGCTGGTGGTAAAGGCTACCCAGTCCATATCCGAGGCTTACAATAAAAAACCGAATATCAAGCTGGGAGAGGGGATCGCCGGTATAGTGGCTAAAGAAAATAAGATCATCATACTGGATGATGTCAAAGGGGATAAGCGTTATCTGAACCAGGATATCGCCAAGAAGGAGGGTTTGTGTTCGTTGGCTAGCGTCCCCCTTGCGGTCAAAGGAAGGATAATAGGCGTGCTTAATTGTTATACCTCCAAGAAACACAAATTTTCCAAGCATGAGATCGATGTGCTCAGCATGCTAGCCAGCCAGGCAGCGATTGCCATTGAGAACGCGGAGCTGGCCTTGCGGGCGCGCAGCGCAGAAGAAGCCCTGACTACGCGCAAGCTTGTTGAACGCGCCAAGGATATCCTCTCCCAGGAGGCAAATATCATTCCCTCAGAGGCATACCGCCTTATACAGAAGCAGAGCATGGATAGCCGCAAGTCCATGCGCGAGATCGCCGAAGCGATAATCTTGGCCAAGGACATTAAGTCCAAAAAATCATAATTTCTAATGAATAATCCCAAGTTACGCATTGCTATAGCCCAGATTAATTCCACGGTCGGGGATTTGGAAGGTAATTCTCGGAAGATCCTTCAATATATCCAGAAGGCCAAAGAACTGCATGCAGATATCATTGTCTTTCCTGAGCTTGCCCTTTGCGGTTATCCTCCGGAAGACTTATTACAGAAGCCTAAATTCATCGATGACAACCTGAAGGCTTTAAAAGGACTCGCTCATTCTGTTAATGATATTGTCGCGGTAGTAGGTTTTGTGGATAAAAAGAGCGGAGGTCATCTTTACCTATATAATGCAGCGGCCGTAATCTATAATGCCAAGGTCCGCGGGATATACCGTAAGATCTTTCTGCCGAATTACGGTGTGTTTGATGAAAAACGCTATTTTGATCCGGGCCAGAGCCATTTATTATTTTATCTGGGGAAATTCTGTTTTGCCGTAAATATCTGCGAAGATATCTGGCATGACGATGGTCCTACAAAAATACAGGCCAAGTCCGGTGCGAAGCTGATTCTGAACATAAACGCCTCACCCTATTATTCAGGCAGGATAAAGGAGAGGGTGGATATTATCTGCAGGCAGGCTAAGGTAAATAACGTGGCAATCGTTTATGTTAATTTGATCGGCGGCCAGGATGAATTGGTTTTTGACGGCCAGAGCATGCTGGCGGACAGGCAGGGCCGCCTGGTTTGTCGGGCAGAGGCATTTGGTGAGGATCTTTTGTTCGCGGACCTTAGTATTCCGGAAGTCAAAATCCGAAAGGCTAAAGACGCAGTTATAATTGCCGAGACATTTCATCCAGCGGATAAGCCCGGCTTGGTTAAAAAGGAGCCGAAAAGGCTGGAGCCGGTTGCCGAGGTTTATCAGGCCTTGCTTTTGGGTTTAAGGGATTACGTCATAAAAAACGGGTTTCAAAAGGTGGTCATCGGTTTAAGCGGTGGGATAGATTCTTCTTTGGTCGCTGCTTTGGCTACGGATGCCTTGGGTAAAGAGAATGTAGTCGGACTCTTTCTCTCTACGCGCCATTCCTCGCAGGAATCCGCTACGGGTGCCCAGGCCCTTGCCGAAAAGCTGGGGATAAGGTTGATTACCATCTCTATTGAACAGATTTACAACATGTACCTGGTCGTCCTTGAGCCGCATTTTGCCGGCTTGGCTAGAAATATCGCCGAGGAGAACCTTCAGGCGCGCATCCGAGGCAATATCCTTATGGCCTTCTCCAATAAGTTCGGCTGGCTTCTGCTTACCACCGGTAATAAATCCGAGATGAGCACGGGTTACGCCACTCTTTACGGGGATATGGCAGGCGGCTTTGCCGTGATCAAAGACGTGCCCAAGGTTTTAGTTTACAAGCTGGCGCAATACAG
>DATJPP010000077.1:0-12089 GCA_035506355.1 Candidatus Margulisiibacteriota bacterium
GCAAGTCTCTTTAAAAGCGTTTTAACCATCATAATATCTTGCGGCGGGAGTGAATCTAGATCGAGGTTTGCAAAGGCGGGAAAGGCCGGCAGAATAATCAAACAACATACCAGACAGGTTAATATCCACCCTCGGGAATTATATCGCATCGGGTAATAGAATTGACGATTTTTGTATCGGTTATATCTTTTATATGTACCTCGAAGGTGCGGGTTTGGTATGTGGGAAAGCCGTTAATGGTAAGAGTGGCGTTGCCTAAAGGCGTATTCCTGGCATACGCCACCACTCGAAACACTATGGAATTGAAATTGTGGCCAGAGCGGTTCGTAATCTCTCCTTTGACCGTTAAACCATTGGCCGGATTCTTTATTTTATATTCGACGTTTCTGGAATCAAAAACCCACATAAGTATGTATTATAAGGCTGTCCGGAAAGCGAGGCAAGAAAATTCGTAGCGTAAAGAGGATTTTTTAAGTTTTTGTTAGCAGCCCGCGGAACATAAAGAAGGCCGCGGCCAGAATACAAAGCGCTGCCCATATATAATCTTTTTTTAGGCCTTCTTTCATGTAGAAAAGCGAGAATGGCACGAAGACAGACAAGGTTATCACCTCTTGCAAGATCTTAAGCTGCCCGAGGCTCATGGTCTGGTGCCCTATTCTATTAGCGGGAACCTGCAAAAGATATTCGAATAGCGCGATACCCCAGCTTACTATGGCCGCGACAATCCAAGGCTTGCCGTTATAATTCCTTAAGTGGCCATACCAGGCAAATGTCATAAATACATTACTACCTACCAGCATGAAAGCTGTAATAATAAAGTTAGTCATTGCATTCCTCCCGGCAGGGATATAAAGTTGTTTTGTTAAAATGCTTATCATCCGAGTCACGGGGCCTCTATAAAAAAGAAACCTCTGTCAGCTGAAAAAATAAGCTAACAAAGGTTTCTCGTTGTCTCTTAATCCAGACCCACCTTAAAACTCGGAGCAGTTATCTGAGAGATATTCTGCCACTTTTTCCGTTAAAATCAAGTAAAAAATATCGCATAAAACGTAACGACCTTATCGCTTTCTTTAACTATATCATACATATCTTTCATGGTGTTGATCGGGCACACAGGTATTATTTTAGTATAAAGTTGAACAAGTAACCGGTGAAAATAATACCTATCCCGACAACAGTGGCAAATATAGCCAATAATTTTATCTTCATTGCCTTATCCCCTATGCTCCAAGGCGTTGATGGAAAATCTTACAATGTTAGTTTTAGCTTTATTCCCAGCACATTGCTATCTATCCACATATCTATACCCTTCGTACAGCGTAACATGTAATACACCTCAGTTTTTATATTCTTAGCCAAATTGAAGGAGAGGCCAGAAAAGAACCTGTTCTCGCTGAAGCGGCTGATCGTTCCAAATCCGATAAAAACTTCATCGGATACATATGGCTGGACCTGCATTCTGGTGCATTTCCATGGTAATTTCACCGTAAATTTATTGCGGTATCTCCAAGTATCTGCCTGATAATTAAAATGCCTGTACTCCAGGCGATTACGGTCATCGAAGTTAAACCCCTTCAAGCTACCTAGCAAAGTCACGGTTAGATAGGGTTCCTCTTCGGGCCTAAAAATTCCCGATTTTAGTTCATAGACCTGCCTATAGCCGCCTCCGACATTCAGGTATGTACGCGGGGCGTACGATAGCCCAAGGTCATAATGATGGTAATAAAATTGGCTTGCGTTGTCGCCCCAGCGAAATTCCTCCTCTAACGCTATTTTTGTCCTATTATCAACTTTGAGCTCCTCTACATCGGTATTCCAAACCTGAAAATCATGGTTATCGTAGGCATATGCCTTTATCGATAGCAGTAACACCAGGCCAACCAGCATAAAACTTAGTTTTTTCCCTTCAAGGCGCGGCATCCTGTAAATGGTTGCCCTGGCATTTTTTTCTCTATCTACTTCTGGATTGAAAAATTCCCAGGCCACTTCCCCCTTTTTTGTAACTTCAAACACTCGCCCCCTGTCGCTTTCGGTAATAAGTGTGTTGCCGTTTGGCAATCTTTGTGCTGAGCCCCTCTCATTAGAATAAAATGATTCCGCAGGGGTGCCTTTGTACTCCCACTCGATAACCTGCCTAAAAGGATCTAGTTCGATTATTCTGGAATATTTTCGATGGCTTCCGTTATCAAAAATCAGAATATTGCCATTTTCTAATAGCGACGGGCAATGTGGATAGTCGAGGACCCCTTCCCCCCAATGCCATACAATCTCCTCCTTCTCGATATCGATCACTCCGATGATATTCAAGTGGCGTATACAAAATAAAACATTGCCTGTCTTGAATAGCCTTTTGTCCTTTAAAAAAACGTCTTTCTTGATTATCTCTATCGTATTTGTATGAAATATATCCCAGGCCTGGCCGTAATAACGTTCTCTGGTTATCTCATTTCTTGCTGCGGCGAAAAGAACCCTATGTTTCGCGATGAGCCTCGCAAATGATATCTCCCTTTTGATCCTGTTATCTTCTGTCAAAACAAGCAATACATTATCAAGAATGTTTTCCGTTAAACTGAAACGAGGCGAATAGCTGACCTTGTTAACCAGCCCGTAAATATCGCCATTATCATTGACTGCAACATCATGATGAAAACGCCCTGGCCTTGTCCATTTGATATTAGAGTCATAATCTATCAAAAAAAGCGGCCCATCTTCTATTATTACCAAGAAATGACTATCGCGATAAGGCTCGATAAGTTTCCAATTAGCCTTCTGCTCCCTCGTATCGGAAAAACCATACAACACATTACCCTGCATATCCAAAATTTTACCCCCGGGCATATTCTCAGAGCAATATATATTTATGCCTTCGCAAGATACATTTTTATCGTATCTTGTCACCCCTGTTTTTTCTAGGTCTTTTCTATCAAAACTGGTCCATACCAAATAAGGCCATGATCTCAACACGTCTGCCGGAGAGATAATTATCTGCCGACGCTTCCTGAGCGCTATCAGAATTCCGAGAATAATGAAGCAAGCGAAAGCTGCTATAAGAATAGTTACTGGCATACTCAGTAAAATAACCGCTGCCGGGGACGGCTTGCTAGGAGCAAATGAATTCGCGCCTTCTATGCATTTATTATCTCAGCCTGCGTGGGTGCAGGTTTCGTGATGAATGAAAATCCCCGGCTATTACTAGTCGGGGATTTTCATTTTAGGGATCCTGCTCACATTTCATGCGGGAAAACTTCTGTCGCTTGTTATTCGATTAGAACTATACCGTAATAATTTCCCTTGCCGCCAGGAGCCTTTAGGACTTCAATCGGAAATCCGTTGGCTCTTACGGTACTATACGCGTCTATTCCGCAAGCTTCCATAGAAGGCCGGGTTTTATCCGGATGGCGGCAGAATTTGGCACATTTGGCGCATAGCTGACAGGGGCCGGCGCCCATCCCAAAGGCTTTGTGATACCCATCCAGGAATATTTCCCGCTCTAATTTAGGGATAAGCGCGTGGATATCTGTGTATTTATCCCCGCGTACAAGAAGTGCGCACGTATAAAAACTAAGCACGCGCCGGGTTACCTCAGGAGTCGGGGAATACGGCGGACAGGTTAATGATTGGCCGAATCCATCGCAGCCAAACTGGCATTTCGCTCTCACCCACTCCGCCACAACAATAGTTTTAGGCGAAATCACCTTGGCCGCTCTTGCGCCCATTTCCTTGGCGCGTCTTATGTATTTTAGGAAATTAGTCATAAAAGGATGCGATTAGGAAATTTTAAGGAAAAACTCTCAAGTTATTTTGGGGTAATCTTTTTAGCGTCTTTAAAGAAATCGTTTGAGACAAAACGCTCCATCCTTTCCAATCCAAGATACGTTTCGGGAGTAATGCGATAGGCTGGCGCTTCATCTTTAAGTGAGCTTGGAGCTAGCTTAACAGAATTACCCGATTCCTTTAACAGCTGCCTTATTGCATCCTCCATTTTATCATACTCTCCTTCTCCGAAATGCGTCTTTCTTATCCGGCCATCGGTATCGATTAAATAAGGTTGAGCAGCATTAAGCCGTTGCATAACTCAACCCTATTAGTTTCTTATACTTCAGTTTCCAAAATTTTCGCGGAAAAGCACAAATATAATTGGGGTTCCTCTCGTATGAGCCAAGGGGAAATCTCTCCGTATCTACAAATATGTATTATAGGGCTGAATATCGTAATAGGCAAGGAATCTAGCTATTCAGAAAGGCCAGTTCTTGACGCGGCGCCGCTGTAAAATTATCGAAGCTTGCTGTCTTGGGTATAAAAATCGTTGATAAAACGCACTACATTTTTATCTTTAAATCTCCAGCCTTCCAAATCATCCTTATTTTCGGTCAATAGCCCGTCTTTTTTCAATTTCTGATAAATTGGCAGGCAGCTGTCGTACAAAATCAATCCATTACCAAAATGAAACGAATCGAATAGAAACTGCATATTACCTGCCGATCGGAGATATTTCTTCAGGTCCGCCATAGTTATCCAAGGGTTAATCCCTATGAAGCCATGTCCGCCGTCTTGAAAATTTTTCGGGGCGATATTTCGCAGCTTCCGCATTAATTCTACGGCTTTAAAATTTTCGGATACCTTATATCCTTTGTTATATATATCTAGATCGCTTTGGATAATACTCTCAAATCCTAATTGCTGCAGACTAATGCGAAAATCATGCTTTTTAGCCAGACCGACGATTTTAAACAAAATGCTTTTGTTTTTATTCACCCAATCCACCCGGCTACGCAAAGCCAAGATCTCCATCTTGATATGTTTCTCTAGCATTTGTTGGATCAGCTTTTCAATAAACCTGAACGGGTTCTCGCTGCCGATCACAAAACTTTTGCATCCGTACGTTTCCTGTAAGAATTTGACCTGTTCGATCAAGCAATCCACCGTCTCTTTAACCGGCAAAAAAACATGCGTGCCGGGACATGTACAAAAACTGCACCCTCCGCTCATTCTTTCCGCAAATAATTCTCTGATCCGCTTTTTTGCCTTTGTAGAGAAGGCCGCCTTGCCGGGCGTCACATCCGGAAGATCGTCATAGGCGTCATTTAATGTTCGCGACCTATAAGGACAGCCAAATTCCGCGATAATCGCCGGTGGATCGGTAATCTTATCCTTACTCGCAAAACCGACGTATTCCCATTTAAGGAACGGGCGATATGGGAAGAGCTCCTTCTTTAAATCAAAACTCTCATTTTTACCCGAATAATCTATAATCGTTCTATTGTTTTTCTTTGTTCGAAAAAATAAATTTGGTATCTCCGAAATTTCAGTTTTGTTTTTTAAACCTTCGACTAATCTTAAGAAGCTACGCCTCCCCGCTCCAATTACGGCAAAATCTAATCTGCTCTTTACAAAGGTGTCTAAAAATCCATTTCCCCCAATAACAAATTTACTTTTAGGGAATAATGCTTTTAATTCATTAAGGAACACTACAGGGAATATGTAATCTACCGCGAACAAATCAAATTTCTTTTTCTTCAGGTATCCGATTAAATCTCCTAGTTTACTGCGAGACGCGCAAACGCACTCGCAATCACAACCCAGGGCTTTTATATCATTAACAAAAAGCGGCATATTCATATGCGGAAATTCCTTGACGATCTGGCACTGAAGAAAGGCTATTCTACGCATTTTCTGTATTTTCCTATTCGCGTTATTGAATTATCTTGTAATATAGTTGATTATACGCCTAACAGCTAATAAAGCAATGATACTGCTTTTATTGTAAGAAAAAACGCTTTGGCAGGCAGATAAATACAATGTCCTAACTCTTTAACGGGTCGCCAGATAAAAAGGCCTATAATCAACACTCAGATTATAGGCCTTAAATTCTCTCATCCTACAGGGAGATTGTTATTGCCGGGGTCCCTCTCGTATGAGCCGGGGGGCTCTTGCTTCTTACGGGTATGGGCGTCGCTTCTATTTTACGCCTTTACTTCTTCCTTCTTTAGGATATCCCGGCACTTAAGGCAGACTACCAGCCTTTCCGACTTTTCCTTGATCACCTTAAACAATGTTACCAGATAATTATGTTGTAATTTAGTGCCGCATCTCATGCAACTCTTCATTTTAGTGCCTCCATTATTTCCTTGGCGGGAGCGACGCAGTTATTTATTTACAGGCCGTCGCAACTTGAAGGATGCGTCTTTTACCGACTGGCCGAACTGCCGAAGGTGGGCGTGACAATATAACTCGTGGTTATAGATGCTCAAAGTATTCTTGCAATGGGGAAACCGGCATTTTCTGCCTTTGCCTGAAGTCTTTACTTTTTTGATATTATCCTTTCCCGGGCAACCAGCACATCGACCTATTCCTACCGATCCACTCGCGGATGATCCTGCGGCCCATAAAACGGAAAAATGCGTTGCGAAAGTTTAGCCTTAATAGCTGCAAGAGCGACTGAGAAAGCGAATAAAACCTGGCGTAGGCCCTTACGACATTCAGTTGGAGCTGCTTGGCGGACAAAAGATTCGGCTTAAAAACCACATGCTGGCCGTCATAAAGGCTCCAGTCTGTATTAAAGATTCTTTTTTGGCTGGCCAGTTCATCATGAACCTTGGTGCCGGGGAAAGGCGTAAGCACCATCATCTGGATGGTGTCTATTTTTTGCTTGATGGCAAACCTCAGGGTCTCCCAGACGGTTTCTTTGCTGTCATCCTCCCCGCCCAAAACAAACATCCCGTGGATGCGTATTTTCTTTTTGTGTATCGAGCTAATGGCCCGCACGATATCTTCCAGCGTCTGGTTCTTTTTGTAAGCCTTAAGCGTCATGGGATTTACCGATTCAAACCCGATACAGACGGTGGTGCAGCCGGCCCTGGCCATAAGATCAAGGAGCTTGGGATCCCTGGCAACATCGCAACGCACCTGTGCAGTCCATTTCAAAGGCTTATTCTTTAACATAAGCTCCAACAGCTGGCGTGTGCGTGCGGGATTGGCGGTGAAATTATCATCGCAGATAAACATCGACCTAGCCTTACGCGAACGCATTTCCGCCAATACCTTATCGGCGCTCCTGAAGCGATATTCCCTTCCGAACATCTTGGTCACCGAGCAGAAACTGCAATCAAAGGGACAGCCGCGGGAAGTAGAGACCGGTATAACCAGCGGAAAAGAACTGTATCCTTTGATCAGAGAAAAGTCCGGTTCCGGAAGCGTATCGAGGTTGCGCACGGGCCTGCCCCGGACGATCCTGTCTTTTAGCCTGCCTTCAGCAACATCGACGATAACCTCTTCGGCTTCGCCTATCACTACCTGCCTTGCATAACAGGAAGCCTCACCGGGCAAGAGACTGGCATGAACGCCGCCGATGATTACCTTCTCCCGGGGGAATTTTTTTGCAATTGCATATCCCCGGGCAGCAGTAGAAGTTAACACCGAAACGCCGATCAGGTCAGCTTTAAGGTGCGCATAATCGGGAGCCTTGATATCTTCATTATATATCTCGACATCGTGCCCTCGCGCCTTTAGGATAGTCCCCAGATACACCGGACCGAGCAAGGGCATAGAGAGTTTGCTGTAGACATTGGCTTCCTGAGCACGAGGCTCGATAAATACTATCTTCATTCTGCTAAATTCATCCTTTCTTTTGGGTTTAGCTGTGCGCTTAAAAAAGCGCTCTTCCCCATTCTATCAAGTTTTATTTCATCGCTGCGCGCCCCCGGCGTCCTGGCATTTTTAGCATCAGGTTCCACCGGCTTCGCGGTCTTTCCTGGCTTGTATCTTGCGTCTTA
Organism: Candidatus Margulisiibacteriota bacterium; assembly: GCA_035506355.1. Classification (GTDB taxonomy): domain Bacteria; phylum Omnitrophota; class Gorgyraeia; order Gygaellales; family Profunditerraquicolaceae; genus DATJPP01. The sequence continues at coordinate 7,773 of DATJPP010000077.1, forward strand.
ACTCTGTCTCTCGAAGATCCCTTTCGACTTTATTTTTGCGATCCGCCTCCTGGTCTTCTGCGTTCTTTTTTCTTGCCGCTCTCTGTTCAATAATTCTCTCTTCTGCCCGAAGCTTTTGTTTTGCTTCTGCCTCAAGATAATCTTTCTGCCTTTGTTCTTTTAACAAGCGGCCTGCTTCTGCTTTTTTTCTATTACGCGCCTGCCATATAATTAGCCCTATGGTAAACACAATGAATATAGCAATGAAATTCATAGTTTTCCCCTTAACATAGACTGGGCTCTCAGCACAAACCGCAGCTCCGGTCGCTAGCGAGGCAAACAAGACACTCAAAACAAAAACCGTCAGTTGGTTAAGTTATTAGGAGCGGCCCTCGTTTCTGCGTTTGGCAAAACAGTCCTTGCAGTAGACCGGGCGGTCCTCTCTCGGCTTGAAGGGAACTTCGCACTCCTTTTTACAATCCGAACAAACTGCCTTATTCATCTGCCTGTAGCCATTACCGTAACCACCGCTACCAAAACCTTCTCCGCGATATGCCATGGCACTCTCCTCTTTATTTGTCTTGTGTCCCTTCTGACGTTATTATCGGCGTTATCTCTGAATTCTTCTTTTCCATTTTTCTCTGCAGTTTCTGTTCCCTCTTTTTTTTCTGGGCGATCTCTCTCTGACGCTTCTTGAATAAATAATTATCGACCATTTTGTTTTCCTTCCTCTTAACCTTTTCCAATTTGAAGTTTCAGGAAAAGGGATGCGTCGGTTCTCAACTCCGTCATCAACTCCTTAACGGAAACGATCTTATCTATACGGAAAGCATTGCTCCCGCACATGGCAAAACCCTTATCCATCTGACCTCGGGATGCATTGATCAGCGCCTTGGCAATACAGTAATTAACCTTCTTCGGATCACAGGTCGTCAGACAATGATAGTCGCAACCAAAGTCGATCCTTTCTCCCGAGTTTATTCTCCGGACAAAATCATTATTAATTACCCTTCCAGGCATTCCTACCGGGCTCTTAATGACCACTACATCTTCTTTTTTGGCGGCGATAAAGGAATCCTTGTACGCCTGATCAACATCGCATTCATACGTGCAGACAAAACGTGTGGCCATCTGCACTCCGGAAGCACCAAGCTTAATCATATCTGCGATATCCTTGCCGTCAAATACTCCTCCGGCGGCAATTATAGGGATATGGCCATCCCGGTCGAATTCACGCACTGCCGCAATAACTTCCAGAAGAATCTTGCTCAGGTTAAAGTTTTGGTCATCGGCCAGCTCATCCAGGCTGTAGCCAAGATGTCCTCCGGCTAAGGGGCCCTCGACAACCACGGCGTCAGGAAGGCGCTTGTACCTCCTTAACCAGACACTACAGATCAAGCGGGCCGCCCTGGCGGAAGAAACGATTGGCACAAGCTTAGTGACATTATTGGTAATCAACGAAGGCAGCTTTAACGGCAGCCCGGCTCCCGAAATGATTACCGGAATCAATTCTTTCTGAGCGGCATCTACAAGGTCATCGTAATTACTTAAAGCGCACATAATATTGACTCCGAAAGGATTCCCGGTCAATTCCCGCGTTCTGCGGATAACCTTAACCAAGGAGTTACGTGAGCGATACTTGAAATCGGCGAGAATAGAATCGTCTTCTCCGAGGCCAACCGCAGCGATAATTCCCAGGCCTCTTTCGTTTGACACAGCAGAAGCCAGCGACGAAGACGAAACCCTTACCCCCATTCCGCCTTGAAAAATCGGAGTCTCGATTGAAAGCTCACCCATCCTTAACTGTTTAAATTCACTCATGCTGAACTCCCTCAAAAGGAAAAGGCCGTAAAGGTTAGTCTCCGCCCCTTTACGGCCTTAGATCTCTAATCTCTATATAATAACCTAGTTTTAGTTTGCTTAATATAGTTTACCATAAAAAAAGGAAAAAAGATAGCTAAATTAACTTTATTTTCGTTCCCAAAACACTGAAATGTTTTTAAAAATAAATTGATGAAATAACGTCTGATAGAAAAAATCATACCGTATAATTTTTTGGCGCAAAAATTGAAATATGAGAAATGGGGGGTCCCTCTCGTATGAGCCGGGGAGAAATCTCTCTATTCCCCAAACTCAATTATTTGCGGCAATTCGGCGATAAGCGTATTCAAACACTCTGTTTCTTGTCGCATCTGTGCAATTAAACGCGCGCGGGTAGACTCATTATTGAAATTTTCCGGCTTTAAAAGCTGGTCAGCCGTCCGAGAAATAACCTATCTTATTCAAGGATAGGGTGTTATAGGTTGTCCGGTTTAAAACACCGGACATCATTAAAACGTAACTACTTTATCGCTTTCCTTCACGATCTCGTACATATCTTTCATCGTGTTGATCGGACACATTTCGGTTCCTTCCTGATTTCTAGACTTAATACATGTGCCGCAAGCTAGAATCTTGCCACCACCCTTAAGCAATTTCTCTGCCTGTTCAACCGTGTTGAATTTCTCATTGCTTATCTTCTCATACTCAACGCCCTTTCCTGTCAAAAAAACCTTAATCTCGTCTTTTTGCCCAAGGCAAAAGTTTGCGTAACGTAGAGCGTTCCAACATGTCTCCGCATCGTTACTCGAAATAATCACTCCGATTTTCATATTAACCTCCATTTTCAAGCGTCAATGGCAACCGTGCTGCGCGCAGGCGTTATTTACGGTTATTTCTTCGAGGCCGCCTTTCGTGAATTGGCTTACGATGTCTGCGACTGTTCCCGGAAGAGCCCGATAAGCTTTAATCCCGCCTCGATTAAGCCCCTGCACCGCCCGAGCACCCATGCCACCGGTAACCACAGCGTCAATCTTTTTGCCCATTAAAGCTTGCATTGGCTGGCACATACCATGCGCATGATGTTGATTAGCATTGTCAATAATCTCAACGGAGTCTTTCTCCGTATCAACGATTGTAAAATATGGCGCGCTTCCGAAATGACCGTAAACCACTGCACTCTTGCCCTCGTTTGTTTCTGTTGGAATACATAGCTTCATTTTGCTGCTCCTTTCACACGAGTGAACACCGGCCTATCCGATAAGGCCGGGTGTTTCTTAGCTACCAGAACAATCTGACAGCTGTCATAATAGGTTTTTACACTCATCCCGAGTTTTTCTAACAATGTCTTAGCCGAGCTTAGAGATATTTTTGATGCTGCATGGCTATGACCGTCTAACGCATGCACTTTTTCCATAATGCGCTCGCCTCTTCTATTGAGATCTGCAATCACCAGTTTTTCTCTAGTTACCCTTACCATCTCCTTCATACATTTAGCCGGATTCTTCGCATGGTGGATGAAATTTACTGAAATCACAGAATTAAAGTAATTATCCGGAAAGCGTAATTTTTCGGCATCCATTATCTTAAGGGTCGCCAACTTTTCAAGCCTTAAGCTCATTAGACTTATCTTGGCTATCTTTTGCGCTTTCCTATCCAGATCAATAGAAGTAAACTTAAAACCTTTTTTCGCCAAGACAATCGCCAAGTGCCCTTTTCCCGTACCGACTTCCAGCACTCGGCCCTGGTCTAGTTTAGCCTTAGCAAGAATAAAATTCCTGGCCTTTGGAATGTCATAACCGTATTTCTTGAATAGCCTCAACCGCGCCTGACCTTCTTTTATCGCATTGTCCATTTATTTCACCCTTTCGACTGCCCCGCCTTCAATTCTGAGTGCCTTAGCATGTAGTAAAACATCTGCTATCTTTTTATGTGCCCTCGCTATAATATTACCGAACGTTTGCCGGGAAATATTCATCTTTTTGGCTGCATCTTCCTGATATAACCCATCAAAATCAGCGAGCTTAACCGCCTCTAGCTCATCCAAAGTTAAGTTTACTTCTTCTAGACTATCCACGGGGATACCGCGAGGCTTGAAGTAGTTTGTATCCGGGTTACATCGTATCCTTCTACAACGGCACGGCCTGGACATCCCAGTCACCTTTCATTATTAGCATATGCCAATAACATATCAAGAAAAATCCCCCCTGTCAATATTTATATTAACGAGGGGGATTCTCTTTATTTACCGGTGGATGTTTTCCAATATGGACTATTTTCTTACTTAAACGTTTTCGTTGCTGCGTTCATAGAAGATGAGCGGAAAGTAATTTTCTTAATTGGCATCTTGTCTTTAAGAAGCTCGTAGAAAAGCTCGCAAAGATTCTCACACGTAGAAACTTTTTTGGTCACAACTATTCTGTATTCCGGGTATGACCAAGCAAGTGCGTGGTCTATCTTTTTAAGAGGAACACAATTCTTTGGGTCGTTATTAATGCCTTCTTTTTTGTATACAGCAAT
>DATJPP010000078.1:0-2745 GCA_035506355.1 Candidatus Margulisiibacteriota bacterium
GGTTTATAATGTCAACAATTACCAGTGGCAGATCGTTAACCTCGCCCGGACGACACTTAGGAATATCATTGGTACCCTCACCCTTAAGTCCGCTAACAGCGAGCGCGGCAAGATTAACGACGAATTGCACAGGACGCTGATGACCGAGACCGCACATTGGGGTATCGATATTGTCAGGACCGAATTAAAAGAGATCGACCCCCCTAAGGATGTGCAGGAGACGATGAATAAGGTAGTCAAGGCGGAGAATGAGAAGATCGCAGCGATTGATTTTGCCACGGCTACCGAGACTGCTGCTGATGGGCAGAAACGTGCCGAGATTAAGAAAGCGGAAGGGATCAAGCAGGCGAGGATCTTGCAGGCAGAAGGGGAGGCCGAGGCGATAAAGTTAGTTAATGAAGCGGCACAGGAATATTTTGTCGGTAATGCCCAGGTCTTAAGGAAACTGGAGGCGGTTGAGAAGTCCTTGGAGAATAATGCCAAGATCGTGATCCCCAGCAATACTGAATTAGTTAATGTCATCGGCGAGCTGGCAGGCGTATTACCTCTAAAGAAAGAGCAACCTAAGAAGGAATAGATTTTTGCGGGTCCTGGCATGGGGCGCTTCTCGCGCTATACGCTGCTCGAAGCATCCCCATGCCACCCGCAAAACTGACATTCGCTTGCATAAACACCAGATTCAGTTATGAAAGCCAAGGATATGATTAACAATCGTACTGATAAGCAAACGCTTAAATGGACAAGAATTAGTGTTTTCGTTGCTATTGTTACTGCTTTAATTGTTCCTATATGGCAAATAAACAATGAAAAGGTTAAGCAATTTAATGATGAAAAAGCAATAGCGAACAGTTTATACGGCTATTTCTTATCTATTCGTATTAATTTAGCAAATAAGCAATATGGAAAAATAGATATAAAGAGGCTAAATTTATATCTAAGCAGTGGAAAACTTTTAGCTAATCAAGTTTATGGTCAAATAGGAAACTTGGATACTAGTCTTAAAATCAAAAACTATACCGCGGCTAAAGAGCAAGTAGACGATATAATTAGTAAGCTTGAGAATATATACGGATGCCAGAAATCAACAATACAATCAGGTATTGATAGGAATCACCCACCCATTAGTGCAGATGTATCTGTGTTAAGATAGGTTTAGCGGGTGGCACGGAGATGTTTCGCAGCGCGTCAGCGCAAGAAACGCTCCGTGACAGGACCCGCTAAACAGAATAAGATATGAGAATATTAGTAGTGGGTTCAGGGGGAAGAGAGCATGCGCTGGCTTGGAAGATAGCGCAGTCAAGGCTCTGCGATAAGCTTTTCTGCGCTCCGGGCAATGGCGGTATTGCTCAGGTGGCGGAATGCATTGATATCAAGGCAGATGATGTTGCGGGCCTGCTGGATTTTGTCCGCAGGGAAAGAATCGATTTTACCGTTGTCGGCCCGGAAGTTGCCCTTGCCGCAGGGATTGTCGATGAATTCAGGAAATACAAATTAAATATTTTTGGGCCGGATAAAAAGGCGGCGCAGCTTGAGGCAAGCAAAATCTTCGCCAAGGAGTTAATGGCAAAATACAATGTGCCTACTGCAGATTTTGCTGTTTTCCAGGATCCGCGCGAAGCAAAGATGTATATCGAAAAGAAAAGTTCGCCCTGCGTAGTTAAGGCTGACGGTTTAGCAGCTGGAAAAGGAGTTGTCGTTGCCAAAACCGTTGATGAAGCCAAAAACGCGGTTGATATGATGATGACCCAAAAGGCCTTTGGCAATGCTGGCGAAAAGGTCATTGTCGAGGAGTGCCTCGAAGGGCAGGAGGCCTCAATCCTGGTGATAACGGATTCCAAAGAAGTCATAGCTTTGGCTTCCAGCCAGGACCACAAAAGAATCTTTGACCATGACCAGGGCCCGAATACCGGAGGGATGGGGGCTTATTCGCCTGCGCCGGTAGTAACGGTGGACTTATTTAAAGAGATTTTAGAAAAAATAATTTATCGAACCATTGATGGCCTGGCTAAAGAGGGGATAGAATATAGGGGGGTACTTTACGCCGGGGTAATGCTGACAAAGGATGGGCCGAAGACCTTAGAATTCAATGTGCGTTTTGGCGACCCGGAGACCGAGGCGATAATACCGCGCATAAAATCAGACCTATTGGAAGTGATGCTGGCTGCAAGCGCGATGGGCCTAAATAAAGTTGTAAAAAGCGACGGGCTTAGCTGGGATGAGCGCGCCTGCGTCTGCGTGGTCTGCTCATCTGGAGGTTATCCGGGAGATTATGAAAAAGGAAAAGAGATCTCTGGATTGGAAGAAGCAGCGAAGATGAAGGATATCGTTGTATTTCATGCCGGCACTACTAAGTCAGGGAGCAGATACTTTACCAATGGCGGAAGGGTCTTGGGCGTTACCGGATTAGGGAAGAATATAAAGGAAGCAATCAATAATACCTATCAGGCGGTTGAGAAGATAAGCTTCACAGGTATGCATTACCGTAAGGATATCGGAAGGAAAGCGATATAGGGAGGCTCTATGAAAAATGCCATCGCCATAATTATGGGAAGCCAGTCAGATTTAGAGACAGTGAACGAAACGATCAAGGTGTTAAGGGAATTCAAGGCAGCTTTTGAAGTCAAGGTCTTATCCGCCCACAGGACTCCTAAAGAATTAGCTTTATATGTCGAGGCTGCCAAGGCGCGCGGGATAAAAGTATTTATCGCTGCAGCCGGAGGGGCAGCGGCATTGGCAGGGGTAGTG
>DATJPP010000079.1:0-4304 GCA_035506355.1 Candidatus Margulisiibacteriota bacterium
GCGCATATTCCTTACGCAGTTGACCACCTCAAATACGCCGCTTAAACTCTCCTCTGCAGCCTTATCAATCATCTCCTTTTGCAGGTGAGGCCAGCTCTGGCGCATAATACTGTTCTCTATTCTCTCGGGTGAGCCGCTAAGCATCTGCCAGATCTCCTCGCTTATAAAAGGCATAAAAGGATGCAGCAGGCGCAGCGACTTCTCCAGCACTTTATACATTACCACCTGGTTATTTTTTTGAGAGATCTGCGGTTTGATTATCTCCAGGTACCAATCGCAGAATTCGTGCCAGAAGAAGAGATAGACCAGGTTGGCCGCTTCGTTGAACTTATAGGCCTCAAGGCTTGCCTCCACAGCTTTTAAAACGGAATAAAACCTGCTTAAGATCCAGCGATTAACCAGGCTCAAGTCTTCTTTCTTGAAGAATACGCACAGGTCAACATTGACCTTTGTGCGATCCAGGTTCATCATGATGAAACGCGAGGCATTCCAGAGCTTATTGGCAAAATTCCTCCCCTGCTCAAACCTCTCTTTGGATAAGAATACATCCTGGCCTTGTGCGGTTATGGAGATAAGGCTGAAGCGCAAGGCATCGCAGCCGTATTCATTGATGATCTCAAGGGGGTCGATGATATTCCCTAAGGATTTGGACATCTTCTTCCCTTCGATATCACGCACCGTACCGTGGATATAGACATCTTTAAACGGCTCTTTGCCCATAAATTCAAAACCTGATATGATCATGCGCGCGACCCAGAAGAAGATGATCTCCGGAGCAGTGACCAGCGCCGAAGTAGGATAAAAATATTCCAGGTCACGGGATTTTTCCGGCCAGTAAAAAGTGGCAAAAGGCCAAAGCCAGGAAGAAAACCAGGTATCCAGCACATCTTCATCCTGATATATATCCGTCGAACGGCAATGCGGGCAGCTCTTTGGTTTTTCGGAAGAAACAATGATGCCATTCTCTCGGCAATTTCTGCAGTAATATACCGGGATACGATGCCCCCACCATATCTGCCTGGATATGCACCAGTCCTGGATATTCTCCATCCAGTTAAGATAGACCTTCTCCCAACGCTTAGGATGAAATTTGATCTTCCCCTTTTTCACCGCATCAATCGCCGGTTTGCTTAAAGGCTTCATCTTCACGAACCACTGCTTGGAAAGGTAAGGTTCGATTATTGTGTGGCAGCGGTAGCAGTGCCCGGCGGAAAGCTGATGTTCCTCTGTTTTCTCCAGCAGGCCATTCTTACTTAAATCCTCAAGTATCAGCTTACGCGCCGCAAACCTATCCATACTGCGGTAAGACCCGGCGAGCTCATTCATCGAGCCGTCGGGATTCATCACATTTACAAATTCAAGATTGTGCTTCTTACCGGTTGCGAAGTCATTGGGGTCGTGCGCCGGGGTGACCTTTACCGCTCCGGTGCCGAATTTCATATCTACCGTGGGATCGGCGATTATCTTGATCTCCCTTTCCATCAAAGGCAGGATAACGGACTTACCGACTAATCCCTTATAACGTTTATCCTTAGGGTTAACCGCAACCGCGGTATCCCCAAGCATGGTCTCCGGCCTGGTCGTTGCCACTACAATGTATTCACGGGGAACCTTCTCTTTAAGCGGATACCTCAAATAGTAAAGGTTCCCTTTAATTTCCTGATGCGGCACTTCTTCGTCGGAGAGCGCGGTCTGGCAGCGCGGACACCAGTTGATGATATAGTTCCCCTGATAAATTAAGCCTTTTTCATACAGCCTGATGAATACCTCCATCACTGCTTTAGAATACTCCTCATCCATCGTAAAACGCAGCCTCTTCCAGTCGCAGGATGAGCCTAGTTTTTTAAGTTGGCGGATGATGGTAGAACCGTATTCTTCCTTCCACTGCCAGACCCTTTCAATGAATTTTTCTCTTCCTACATCCTGCCGCTTCAGGCCTTCTTTGGCGAGCGCCTTCTCTACCACATTTTGTGTGGCAATTCCGGCGTGGTCTATCCCGGGCATCCAGAGGGAAGCCTTCCCCTTCATCCGGTTATACCTGATTAATATATCCTGGATAGTATTGTTCAAGGCATGCCCCATATGCAGTATGCCGGTGACATTAGGCGGAGGTATGACTATGCAGAAAGGTTTTTTGGCAGGGTCGACTTGCGCCGAGAATAAATTGTTCTCTTCCCAGAGCTTATACCACTTATCTTCTGTGTCTTTGGGGTTATACCGGGTGGGAATCTCTGTCATCTAGTCTTTCTATTTCGCCTGATCTTTTAAAAGCTTATATTCCACACTATCCATCAGGGCCTGCCAGGCAGCCTCAATAATATTTTCGGAGACGCCGATAGTATTCCAGCTATCAGCCTCATCCTGGGATTGTATCAAGACCCTGACCCGCGCCGCGGTCCCTGCCTTCTCATCCAAGACGCGCACCTTAAAGTCAGAAAGATGCATTTTAGAAAGCGTGGGGTAAAAATCTTTCAGCGCCTTGCGCAGGGCGTTATCCAGCGCGTTTACCGGACCGTCTCCTTCGGCAGCGGTATGCTCCTTGACTCCTTTAACTTTAAGTTTTATGATCGCCTCGGAGGTAATCCGGGTGCCGGATTTCTTCTCTATCACCACACGGAAGCCTTCAAGTTCAAAGAAACGCTTATATTTCTTAAGTGCCTTCTTCATCAACAATTCAAAAGAGGCCTCGGCAGCCTCAAAGTGATAACCTTCATTCTCCATCTTCTGGACTAACTTAAGTATCCTCTTGGTCTGCGGATCCTCCTTACTTAAATCCAACTCCAGCTCTTTGGCCCTAAGGAGTATCCCGGTCTTTCCCGCTAATTCGGAGACCAGCATCCTCCTGTGATTCCCTACCAGCGACGGGTCGATATGCTCGTAGGTCTTGGGGTTCTTCATCACCGCATTTATATGCACCCCGGCCTTATGTGCAAAAGATGACTCCCCCACATACGGCTGGTCTGACCTCTGCTTCATGTTGCTTATCTCGCTGATAAAATGCGATACCTTAGTCAACTCCTTAAGCTTGGCATCAGGGATACAATTGATACCCAATTTAATCTTTAAGTTTGCTATTATTGGTATAAGGTCAGCATTCCCGCAACGCTCGCCGTAACCGTTCATAGTACCCTGCACCATATCCGCTCCCGCTTCAACGGCAGCCAGGGAATTTGCTACAGCCAGGTCAGCATCATTGTGACAGTGGATACCCAGACAGACTTTTATCTTGGGCTTCACTTCTCTGATTATTTTTGAAACCTCCGAAGTTATAGTCCCTCCATTTGTATCGCATAGTATCACTGCGCCGGCACCGGAGTCTTGCGCAGCGAGCAAACACTTAAGGCTGTATTCCTTATTCGCCCTGTAAGCGTCAAAGAAATGCTCGGCGTCGTAAAAGACGGTAAGCCCGGACTTAACCAGAAAACCAACCGTATCCCGGATCATCTTTAAATTCTCATCGAGGCTCGTCTTTAAAACGTCGGTGATATGCAAATCCCAGGTTTTACCGAAAATAGCCGCAAATTTTGCCTGAGATCTTAGAAGCCCTTTCAAGTTCTGGTCTTCTCCTGCCTTAGAGTTGGCCCTCCTGGTAGAGCCGAAGGCCACCAACTTTGCGCATTTAAGGCGCTCCCTGCTCATTTTAAGATAGAATTCCATATCTTTAGGGTTAGAGCCGGGCCAGCCGCCTTCAATATAATGGACACCGAGCAAATCCAGCTCTTTGGCAATTAAGACCTTATCCATCATCGAATAAGAGATACCTTCTCCTTGCGAACCGTCGCGCAAGGTAGTATCGTAGAGTTTTACGCTAGACATATCTCTCCTCTTGTAATTTATCCTAATCCGAATTTCTCATGCAATGCCTTCACTGCGGTTTCGGCAAATTTCTTCTGTATGATACAGGAGATACTGATATCGGAAGTAGAGATCATCTCAATATTGATCTTATTGGCGGCTAAAATATCGAACATCTTGGCGGCTACGCCATGATGGGATTTCATCCCTACGCCCACGATAGAGACCCGGGCGATATCTTCATCGTATAAAACCTCACCGGCCTGGATCCTCCTGGATACTTTCCTGGTAATCTTGAGGGTCTTTAAGACGCTGGACTTATTCACGGTGAAGGATATATCGGTTGAACGGGTATGGCTGACGTTCTGCACAATCATATCCACGCTTACCCCGTTTAAGGCCAGTTCCTTGAATATCTTTGCCGCCCCGCCCGGCTTATCTGGCACATTACAGATAGTAATCTTGGCTTCGCTCTTATTCAAAGTTATTCCGCTGACCAGCACGTCTTC
>DATJPP010000080.1:0-7617 GCA_035506355.1 Candidatus Margulisiibacteriota bacterium
ATTAAGAAGGTCGACAGGGTCGATACAATTGGCGCCCGTGGAGTTGTCAAGCCAATCAAGGATTTGACCGGTTCATTGGAAATGGCATATCAGTTTGGAAAATATGTAACTCCTACCGGAGCACCAAGCCAGGCTGTAGCTGATCGTAAGGCATGGGCATTAGAGGCAGCAGTAAATTATGCTAAGCCTGAAAGGAAATATGCCCCGTCCCTGACAGCCCTCTATTCTTATTTCAGCGGAGACGTTTGGAATGAGAGCTCTTATGCTACAACTAAGGGTACCTATAGAGGTTGGGATCCGATGTTTGAGAATCAGACAACAGGCAGCATCGCCAACGCTTTATTTAACCAGACCAATGCGCACGTATTAGGAGGCATCGCTTCCGTAAAGCCTAAGGATGATGTTACGGTAAAAGGCGAATATTATGCATATTGGTGGGCTAAGAAGTTTGGTGATCAAGCAGTAATCCCGACAGCGAGAAATACCAGCGATCAGATCGTCATGCACAGCAAGAGATTCGCTGGCCAGGAAATGGATTTAACCGCCATATATGATTACACCGAAGATGTGCAGTTCTCTTTGATGGGCGGAATCTTAATCCCTGGAGCTTCATTTGATAACAAGAATAACAATCCTGCAACCGAAGTCATCGGTTCTATGAAGGTGACTTTCTAAGCAGAGTTATGTAATAAAAAGCCCCTGGAGGCTTTAAAACCTCTGGGGGCTTTTTTTTAGAAACTCTTAATATGCTTTACCTCGCCACCATCTTCCACATGCACCAGCCCTACTACAAAAACCTCCTTACCCAGGAGGCGCAGGTGCCCTGGGTGCGCTTGCACGGTACCAAGGATTATTTGGATATGGTTGAGATGCTGGAGAGGTTTCCTGCGGTGCACCAGTCCTTTAACCTTGTCCCTTCTTTAATAGAGCAGATAGAGGACTATTTAAACCACTCGGTTAAGGATAAGTTCTGGGAGTACTCCTTAAAGCCGGCCGCCCAGCTATCTGACCAGGAGAAGGTTTTCATACTCAATAATTTCTTCTCCATCTTTAAGGAGAAGGTCATCGCCATCCACCCGCGCTATTACGAGCTCTATTTCAAGAAAGAATCCCGGCAGGAGCTTTCTACTCAAGACTTCTTAGACCTGCAGCTCTGGTTTAACCTGGCCTGGATTGACCCTAAGTTCCGGCTTGAGGATACAGGGCTCAAGGCCATCGTAAATAAAGGCAGGTTCTTTACCGAAGAGGAGAAGCAGAAGGTCCTCTATAAGCAGCTGGATATCCTTAAAGAGATTATCCCCACTTATAAGAAGTTTATCTCAAGCGGCCAGATTGAAGTAACCACTACGCCATTTTATCACCCTATCTTACCTTTATTGTGTTCCACTAATATCGCTAAAGAAGCGAATACCAGGACAGTCCTCCCGAAAACAGAATTCAAATACCCCGAGGATGCCAAGGCGCAGATAGATTCTGCCGCGCATTTCTTTGAATCCCGGTTGGGAGTCCCAATTGAGGGGATGTGGCCTTCAGAGCAGGGTGTATCCGAGCATATCCTTCCCTTCTTAATAGAGGCAGGGGTAAAATGGATTGTAGCCGATGAAGGGATCTTGTTCAAATCCTTAAAAAAGAAAAAACGCGACACCACACTTCTTTATCAGCCGCATCTTTTGAAAAGGGGAGAGGGGAGTTTAAATATTGTTTTTCGTGACAGGAACCTTTCGGACCTAATCGGTTTTGTCTATCACAGCTGGAAGGCGGAGAACGCCTCTGATGATTTGCTTTCGCACCTTAAGAATATCGCCAACTCTTTTAAAGATGAAGATATCCTGGTGACTATTGCCATGGATGGAGAGAATGCCTGGGAATATTTTACCAATGACGGCCGCGACTTCCTGGAGCTGTTTTATAAAAAATTATCAGAGGCAGATTTCTTAAAGACTACCACAGTGGCTAAATATTTAGAGGCGCATCCTGCAAAACACCAGATCAAGCGCATTGCCGCGGGCTCATGGATCTATTCTGAGTTCGGAAAGTGGATTGGCAATCCGGTTAAAGTGCGCGCCTGGGAATATCTGGCCAAGGCCAGGGCAGAATTAGAAAAAATAAAAATAAAAGACCCGCATACCAGGGAGTTGGCCTGGAAGCAGATGTATATCTGCGAAGGAAGCGACTGGTTCTGGTGGTATGGAGAGAATCACGAAGATTTTGACCGGCTCTTCCGCATGCATTTATCGAATTTCTACACCCTTATCGGCAAATCTGCCCCCGAATACCTGAACAAGCCCATCGTTTAGCGCTCGCCACATAAACTCTTGACAGTTAACAGGTTTTGTGCTTTAATATAATCCCGTAATGGACAAGAAAGATATCTACGAACACCTGGCCAAGATTTATCTTGACGCCTCATCGCAGAAGAAGAAGAAATCCAAGAAGAAACCCATTGTCTCCAAAGGATTATTTTTCACCGGTTCCTTTGTCGTGCTTTCTCTCGTCGCTGTTATAACCTCATCCCTACTGTTAAAACCCAAATCCTTTATCCCCGAAACCGCACTGGTCATTGCCGATGATGCCTTAAAGATCAATTTTAGCTTTACCCCGGTCAAAAAAGAGGTCGTCTTCCTGAACCTTAACAAGTTAAACCTCGCTGATTACAAGGCCTTAGGTTTCTCGGTAAAAAAAGCCGACTTTAACGATACCCTCTCGCTGCGCGTTGAATTCAATAATATCTTTAATGAAAAATCAGAGGTCTACTGCAAGAATATCTCCTACAAGTGGCAGAAATTCAAAATAAATTTATCCGACTTTAAGAAGATTAGCGATTGGTCGGAGATGTCCGGGCTTTCGTTTACGGTTGAGGAGTGGAACTCGCGCGACAAAAAAGGTTTAGTTTATATAGATAACGTCAGATTAATAAAATAAGAGCAGAGCCTCAAATAAAAGGAGGGGATTGATGCGGATCATTTCCATAACGAATCAAAAAGGCGGTTGCGGAAAAACCACCACTGCGGTAAATCTGGCTGCATCATTGGTAGCCAACGGCAGGAAAGTTCTGTTAATTGATCTGGACCCGCAGTCCCATGCTACTTTAGGCCTGAATATCAAAGCGGACCTCAGTATCTACAATGTCCTCTCGAAATTGACTAGCAAGAAATGCGCCTTAAAAGATATCATCCAGGCTGTCGGTGAAAACTTTGATATCGCGCCTTCAAGTATAGTGCTTAGCACCTTAGAGCAGGAGTTAGCCGGTGAGATCGGTCGCGAATCCCGCCTTTGGGACACCTTGAACAATTTTAAATCCTACTACGATTACATCCTGATCGACTGTCCGCCGAATTTAGGGATCCTTACCATTAATGCCCTGCGTTCAAGCGAAGAGGTGATTATCCCGGTTGAGGCGAGCAGGTTCTCCCTGGAAGGGTTAGACCAGCTTTTAAGCATCATTGAGCTGGTACGCGACAGGCTCGGGCATGATGTAAAATATAAGGTCTTGGTGACCAATTTTGACTCCCGCCTGCGCCATTCTTTCACTATGTTGGATAAGATCAAGGTCAATTTCAAGGCCAGGCTTTTCTCGACCATCGTCCACTGCAATGTCAAGCTTAAAGAGTCCCAGAATAGCGGCACGCATATCTTTAACTTCGATAAATACTGCCGCGGGGCCAAGGATTATTTTAGCTTAGCGCGCGAGCTGCTTATGCAAGAGAGTACTACTACCCCGACCCAGTTCGTCTCTTTAGAGAATAGGATGGAGGAGATCTTAAAAGAGGAACTCCCTAAGATTACCGAAGAGCTCCCCAAGGCCAAGGAGGTTTACTTCTCGGTGGATGCCCCGGATGCCAAAGAAGTTTACCTTGCCGGTGAATTCAACGGCTGGAAACTGGATGATACCAGCCGCATGGATAATCAGCAGGGCAAGTGGGTCAAGCGCATCAGCCTGGAGAATGGAAAATACCGTTACCGCTTTGTAGTGGATGGGAAATGGCTGGAAGATGCCAGCAACCCGGCAAAAGAGATGAATCCTTACGGCTCAGTTGACTCCTTAATTGAGATATAATATATGGTCAGCTCCGAGAAAGAGATCCAGGAAGGCAAATTCTTTGCGGTCATCTCCTACATCAGCTTCCTCTGCATCATCAGCTTAGTGCTTAAGAGGGATAATAAATTCGCCGTTTATCACGGCAAGCAGGGTTTAGTCCTCTTTGTGGCCGAGGTGATAGGTTTTATCCTCTCGATTATGCCTTTCCTGGGTTGGTTGATAGCCGTATTTGGTTCATTGATCTTCCTGATTCTTTCACTTTGGGGGATTGCGCAGTCGCTATCGGGCAAATTTAGCCGTATACCGCTACTTTCAGATATCGCTGACAATATAATTCTGTAAAGGAGGTGTCTATGGCACCAAAAAAGAAGAAGAAAGCCGCTCCTAAGAAGAAGAAAAGAATAGCACCCAAGAAGAGGAAGGCCGCACCTAAGAAGAAGAAAGCAGTCCTTAGGAAGAAAGTCGCGCCCAAAAAGAAGAAAGTTGCTCCCAAGGCTAAAGAGAAACTGAATATCATCGGCACTGTCACTCATTATTTCCCTCATGTCCAGGCTGCGGTAGTCAAGCTTAAAGCCCCGCTTTCAGTAGGTGAGATTATCAAGATCAAGGGGCACACCACTGATTTCACCCAGAATGTAACCTCTATGCAGATGGATAGGGACCCTATCACTACCGGCAAGAAAGGGCAGGAGATAGGCCTGCAGGTTGACTCAAGGGTCAGGCAGCACGATTTAGTCTATAAAGTATAGGTAAGGAGGAGGTATGAGGCTGTCAGAGATTGAGAAGAAGGCAAGAAGTTTAGGTATAAGGGATACCTGGAGGTATTCCAAGAAAGAGCTGATCAAGATGATTCAGAATAAGGAAGGAAACTATTCTTGTTTCGGCACGGCCGTAGGCTTTTGCGACCAGCTGGCATGCTGCTGGAGGCTGGATTGCATCAAATAAAACAAGGGAAAGGAGCCTAAAATGGGGTTTATACCTGTTTCTGATGTGCTTATGCTGATTGCCTTAGCCGGCGGTTACATTGTTTTTTACCTGGCAAAGAGAGAAGAGACTATCCCGCGCTTAGTCGGATATTGCATCTCTGCTATTATCATAACCTCCAGCATCCTTTATATGCTCACCAGTTCCTGGATGCAGAGCAGGGTTTTTGACGCCAAGATGCGCTTTTATCAGCAGCATATGATGATGAAGTCCGGCTGCGGCCCTGGAGGCGCTATGCCCAAGATGTCGCCTAAGATGCCGATGCCGAAGTAGAACTAAAAAATATCACAATAAAGGGGTCAGAATCGAATTCTGCCCCCTTTTTGTTTACCAGCAGCCACAGATTGCCAGGAAAACGTTTTCTATTTGCAACAAGTCGTAAATTTCCGCATAAAAGGCTTAAAATCTTTCCAATTTTATTATTTCTATAACTATCAGTAAATAAGCCAGTTACATTTCTGCTTAAAAGAATAACCACTTTTTTCTTGCACTTGGCATAGATAGTGCTAATATAGATATATACGGAAAGAATAGTACACACTCGGACATATTAGGACATAATAGGATATAATAGGAGGTTTTCGGTGAGTGACGGAAAGATGAGCATAACGGAAGTCGCAGATATGATTGGCGTGACTCCTAAGACTATTGTGCGCTGGGAGAAGGCCAAAAAGGTGGGCCGGGCAAAGCGCGACTGGCGCGGCTGGAGAGTATATGACAAAGATGACTTTAAGAAGCTTAAAGCCTTTAAAGAAACCATTATTTATTATGAGGAGGATGGAAATGGAAAAGAAATTTAGTTTTTTCTGCTTAGTATCGTTTTTAGCGTTTATTGGCTTAGCTGTTCCGGCGTGGGCGCAGCAGAATAGACCAACAACTGCTACCGCTCCGGCCGAGGAGATGTTGACTTCATATCCGGTTATCCCTAACTCTAAGTATATTGATCCTCTTAAATATACTTTGGGCCCTGAAGATGTAGTACAAATAGAAGTAATGCGTCATCCCGAATTCAGTGGCACCTATCCTATAAACGTAGAAGGTAAATTGCAGTATAAGTTTGTAGGCGACATAGATGTGGACGGACTTACCAAGAAGGAGTTGGAAGATAAGATAGCTGGAGCTCTTTCTAAGTATGTTGTCAGCCCCGAAGTAAACGTGACAGTCATAGAATACAAAAGCAAGGTTATCTATGTCCTGGGTGAAGTGGCAAGCCCAGGAAAATATTATATGCGCGCAGAGAGTATCCCTATAAGGGAAGCTGTAATCCAGGCAGGCTTGCCTTTACAATCAGCTGCTCTGCGTAAATGCCGCATAGTCACTCCTACTAAGAAAGGTTTGGCCAAGGTTAAATTCGTGGACTTATACGCCGTACTCTACGGTGGTAGATTAAACTACAACATAAACTTGTACGCCGGAGATGTGCTTTATGTGCCTTGTACGATCATGGCAAAGGTGATTAGAGTAATCTCTCCTGTCAGTACGGCAGTAGGTCTTTCTTCTACACCTACTCAGGATGTAGGCGCAGCAAGAAAAGGACAGGCGGTCGCGGAAGGAAGAGCAGTAACATACTAAAAAGCAGTGAATATAAAAAACAAAGAATTTGTCAATATATAAACAGTTAAAAGAGAGGACGGCATGGAAGAAAAACAGGAAATATTAGCAAAGATAAATCCGATGGAAGGCTTCAAGATTTTTTTCCGTAGAAAATGGCTATTAATTATTCCCACCTATATAGGGTTGGTGTGTGGTATAGCCACCTGTTTTGTCATGCCACCGGTTTACCAGGCAAATACGCTTATTATGGTTGAGGAGGAAAAGATTATCAATCCCTTGATCCAGGGCTTGGCGGTTTCCACTACTGCGGCCCAGAGGATTGATAATATAAAGGAGCAGATCTTAGGTTGGAATAGCCTGTCAGAGCTTGCTAAAAAGCTGGGCTTGGATAAGAATGCACAGACACAGCCACAGTTTGAGAGTCTTATTAAGGAGTTAAAGGATAGTATTAGTGTAGAAATGAAATCCGGAACCAATATCATAGCTATTTCTTTTTTTGGTAGGAATCCTGAGCAGGTACGTCTTATTACCAAGACGCTTAGTGATATTTTAGTTGAGAGTAATCTGCGCTCCCAGACAAAAGAGACTAACCTGGCGATTGACTTTATCAATGAACAACTTGGGGTATATAAGAGGAAGATAAAAGAGAGTGAAGTAGCTGATTTAGAAGATCAGCTTAAAAATCTGCTTGTAGACTCAACAGAAGAGCATCCCATGGTCAGAGAGCTTAGGCAAAAATTAGCAACAGCCAAAAAAGAACTAGAGACCGGGGAGTATAAGGTTGCTTCTTCTGATAAGGCTGTAGACAGTTCCGCTTACAAAGTCCTTCAGCAGGAGTTGGACAAAATTATTGAAGGTAAAGTGGCTGTGCCTAATGGCGAGACGGCTTATCCTCCCGCAGATAGACTTGGTTCTGCAGTGATGGCGCGCGATAAAAATGTTAATGAAAATATTTACAATATGTTGTTGCAGAAACTTGAGACAGCTAAAATTACCGAGAGGTTGGAAGCTTCCAAACAGGGAACGCACTATACCGTCAT
>DATJPP010000081.1:0-7087 GCA_035506355.1 Candidatus Margulisiibacteriota bacterium
CACTACGAGCCTATCCTGGGGGAAGATCAAACTGCCGAAGATATCCTGCCTGCTAAGACTTAATAATCAGGGGTGGGGAAATATGAAAGGCGCCTATTGCACCTTGATCTCTTTTTTTAATTTACCGCTGATACTGCAATACCCCTCAACCGAAAATACGTCCCCAGCCTTGGCATCGGTAATCAAATAATGCACGGTCTGGATTTCGTTATTCTCCTGGCGCGAGAATTCCTGGCTGATTATCTCTTTGCCGTTTCGCCCCACATCTACCTTTTTGATATAGTGATTCTCGGGGTTGCTCACATTGTGCATAATTACCGCCTCAAGCATCTTTGTCTGCTGGTTGAAAGTGATTATAATATCAGACGGCGGATGCGCATAGGCGCTTGAGACCATAGCCAAAAACACAAAAAGGACCAAAAACACCCCTACACTCCTCATCCTGCACCCCCTTTTCTTGTTGATAATTTATTTAATAACGGGACCGTGGCATTCATAACCAGCAGGCTTAAGAGCTCAACGTCGAATTTCATTCCCGTCTCGGTTAAAATAAAGATGAGCGCTGCTGCGCCTGCGCCGAATAGGTATTTGCCCATCGGTTTTATAGGCGTAGTCTTAGGTTCGATAAGCATAACAAAAATATAGAAATAGCTAAAATATCCGAAGATATCCCGGAGAGGGACTTTCTGTAAAAACGCCTGTGTCCCAAAGAGGAGGAAAGAAATAACGGCGTATCCGGCAATTACTTCTAACTTCCTTATTTTGTAGGTGAAATAAAATCCCAGAGGTATCAGGATATACCAGAGGTAAGTCCCCTTCCATCCGGTGTAAGCGCCGGATAAGACAATCGCCAAGAAAATCCCGAAGGAGGCAGGGTTAAAGATATGTTTATTTTTGAAACGCAGTATCTGCTTGGATAGAATTGCCGCGAAAGAAGCAAGTATGACCTTCCAGAGCGCCTCTTCTGCCGAAAGTACATAACCGATAATCAGGCCGGTAATTATCGAGCTCTCGGTTATCTCTAACCTTTTATTCTTAAAATAAAGGACCACCGACTCCAGGGCGATAGCGGATAGCAGCGCCGCCAGGATCACTTTCAAGAAGGTAAAATCACGATCCTGGATTATCAGGAGAAAGGCAAAGAGCGAGAGATAGATGATCAGCTGTGTTTTTACGGATTTAAGATTAATCATAAGGAAACGGTATATTTCTTTATCAGCTTTAGCGGATGGTATGATTCCTTTGAGGAACGCAGCCCCGCAATACCCAGGTCCTGCTCAAGATTCACATATTTGAAATCTCCTGCGTTGGAACGCAGGAAATCATTGAGCATCACCTGATAGAGCCCGGGGAGCGTTGGATCCGCTTTCAATATATGCATCACCAGGGTCTGTGGGTTAAGCGCCTCCGCAATGGCAACAGCACGGACCTTCTCCTTTACCTTTATTACGCCGGCCTTAAGATTGAAATCTGCAAAATGCGCTATTATCTGGCGTATTACTTCCCGCTCCTTATTCAGCCCCTCTACGTTGTCGCAATCCTTGATCGCACACCAGGCCTCTTCGAATTCCAATATTGACGTAGCTTCATTTGCCCTGATATCCAGATAAAGATAGTCATATTCGGATTTAAACTTCCTTATCAGGTTTCTCTTCCCGTCATATTTCCTGCCGGGAAGTCCGGTCAAATCAGAGAAAGAATAGAGATAATCCCAGTTATCCCTGTCCTCTGCCACCTTGAAATGGCCCTTCTCTTCAAAAACTCCGGCTACCTCCTCCGGGATGCGGATAAAAGCCCCCTTCGTATCCCTTAAAACCCATCCCATAGTTTCTGCCGGGTCCGCTCCTCCTATCGGTTGTAAGAAACGCGCAGGCTCGCTAATATCCAGGCGCAGGATAAGCGTTCCTCCCAGAAGAGAGACCTTATAACCATAGGACGCTCTCCAGCTAAACAAATTGGTAAAGGTAAATTCGGAAACCTGCGGGGGGTATCTCTTAAACGCCTGATCAAAAAATGCCTTATGCTCAAAATCAAGCGCTGTGAATTGCGGATAATCCGGTATATTGCTTATTGCTGCTTTGCGATCCATTTTCCGTCCGCTGTCTTTGATACTATCAATTTCGCTCCACAACGCGGGCAGATATAGGTATCGCCTTCTTTTACGCCTTCTTTAAGTATAAATTCCTGCTTGCAGACGGGGCACGTCACCGTTGCATTCTCGGCATAAATAGTCTCAACGGGCTTGGGGGCCTGAACGGAAATTACAACCATCTCCTTATCTCCAGAATTTACCAAACCGTGGAAAACATTGGCCGGGCCGTAGACCGCCGAAGCCGGACCGACTATGGTCCTTTCGTTTCCTACCGTAAACTCTCCCACACCCTCAACGATATAAAATAACTCATCGGTCATGGGATGTTTATGGAAAGGGAGGATCTGCCTGGGCTTGAAATAGAATGTATTAAATACAATCTTATCGGTAGCTAACGGGACCTTCTTTATAAACTTATCCACATTGAACTCTTTAATCTCATCGACTTTTACTGTCTGCATTTTATTGCCCTCCGTTTTTTCTCCCGCCAACGCCAGAGACGCGAATGACAAAACAAGGCTCAAAAACAATATTACCCTTCGCATATTATCCCTCCTTTATATATTTTTGTATTATATACACCATACCTGTATTAATCAATGGTTTAATTCCTATTTTTTATGACTTTTTTCTACTTATTTTTTTTATTTCACAAATCTAATTTTTCTAGTAGAATTATTGCTATGCATGCCTTAACTTTCGTAATTATAAGCCTCCTGGTATTTGCCTTGGCGTATAGATTCTACGCCAAGTTCATCATTACCAAAGTACTCCTCCTAGACCCCCTGCGCAAGACCCCGGCGCATACCCTGCGCGATGGGAAAGACTATCATCCGACTAATAAATTTGTGCTTTTCGGGCACCATTTCGCGGCCATATCCGGGGCCGGCCCGCTAGTAGGCCCGGTGCTGGCAGCGCAATTCGGATTCCTCCCGGGTTACTTATGGATACTTATCGGAGCGGTGCTTGGCGGAGCAGTGCACGACATGGTGATCCTCTTTGCCTCGGTGAGGATGAAAGGACAGTCTCTGACCCGTTTGGCTAAAAAACATATCAGCTCCACGGCCGGGATTACCACCGGCGTTGCCATACTTTTTATTATCGTTACTGCGCTGGCAGGCCTGGCCCTGGTGGTGGTAAATGCGCTCAGCGAGAGCCCCTGGGCTACCTTTACCATCGCCATGACTATCCCTGCTGCGCTTATTGTTGCGCTTTACATGTATAAGATCAGGCCGGGTAAAATAATAGAAGCATCGCTGATCGGGGTAGCAATAGTTACTGCCGGCGTTATCTTTGGGGAACCGCTATCTAAAACAAGTTTTGGCTCTTATTTCCTCTTTTCTAAATCCAGCCTCTCCGTCATCCTCCCTATTTACGGGCTTATTGCTTCCATACTTCCCGTATGGCTCCTTTTATGCCCGCGCGATTATTTAAGTTCTTACATGAAAATCGGAACGATCCTGCTGCTTATCCTCGGGATTTTCGCCGTAAATCCTAAAATTCATATGCCGATGGTCACCCCCTATATTCACGGCGGAGGGCCGATCATCCCGGGAAAAGTCTGGCCGTTTGTTTGTATTACCATCGCCTGCGGCGCAATCAGCGGTTTTCACAGCCTGATCGGCTCCGGGACTACGCCCAAGATGATCAATAACGAGTCTGAAATCAGGTTTATCGGCTATGGGGCAATGCTGGTGGAAGCTGTTGTTTCTATCATGGCGCTGATCGCCGCAACCGTCATGTTGCCGGGAGACTATTTTGCGATCAACCTCTCCCCCGCGCTCTTTGCCAAGTCCGGCTTTAATATCACCAACCTGCCTGAGATCGAACGCATGACCGGCGAAGTACTCACGGGAAGGGCCGGCGGCGCAGTATCGCTGGCTGCGGGGATGTCGGTAATCCTGTCTTCTATAAAAGGGATGAGGCACCTGATGGGCTACTGGTATCACTTTGCAATAATGTTTGAGGCGCTTTTTATCTTGACCACCGTTGATACGGGAACGCGCGTGGCGCGCTACATCTTCCAAGAGATGATTAAGTTTATCAACCCTAGGCTGGGGAGGAACAACTGGCTGCCCGGAATAATCTTAAGCAGCGCACTCATCAGTTTATTGTGGGGTTACCTGGTTTACAACGGGGATATCTCAACCATCTGGCCGATGTTCGGCGTAGCCAATCAGCTGCTGGCAACACTTGCCCTTTTCATCGGGACCATCTTTATCTTGAAGCATTCCCGGAAAAGACAATATGGGCTGATTACTTTCCTGCCGGCGATCTTTATGTTTGTCACTACCTTTGTTGCCGGGATAGACAGCATTATCCATAATTACCTCCCCAAACATACCCTCCAAGGAAATATCAATGCTACCCTCTCCATAATGATGCTTGCGCTGGTAATAATCATATCTTTTGAATCAATCAGGAAAGCGGTTGAGCTGCTTAAGGTAGGTTGAGCCTGAGCACAAGATCGCCCCACTCCGTAGTAACAAGATGGAATCTTCTCTTATACATCTTTTCTTTCCAAATCCAATGAACGGGATTGCAGAATAGCGGATTCTTTGCTTTTGTGAAATAAATACCGTCGACCTTTATTTCTCTTGCCATGCGTATCAATTTTTCAATCTGGATATTCCGGTCATTCCACCAGAAAAGGACACATTTCCAGTATATCTCCAGCCTTTTGTTCCCGCTGGCATCCCTGAAAATAACAAGGTTGCGTAAGTTTTCAACCACCTGGTCAAAATCTATGCCGACCTGATAAATTTGCGCGGTCTTCTGATCAGTACCGTCGATAGAAAAGTGGATATGGTCAACATAACGGACAATTGCTTCCCTGATTTTATCGTTATTTACGAACGAACCATTCGTAGAGAAGAATATTGTACTATGCGGCCTCCTTTCCCTTACCAGTTTCAGCTGCTCGGCAAATTCTTTATGCAGGCTGGGCTCTCCCAGATTATGCAGGCCTATCGATTCAATATCAACTCCGTCAAAGACTGAAAATATAACCTGGAAATCTTCCAGGGATAAGCTGTCTTTTCCTCTCAGGGAGTAAACGGCCTTCCTGTTGCACCCCCCGCAGTTATAATTGCACAGTACGGTGTTTTCTATATTCAAATCGCGGATTTTCGGCGCAGACAATTGCACCCCGGAACTTATCCCTGCGCAGGCCTGCGCAGGAAGGATCTTAAAACTTCGGCAGGTGGGGCATATGATAAGCGGAATCCTGTTTTTTATGAATGCGTTTCTTAATTTAACTGCTTTGGCGTTATTCCAGATAGAAGAAAATGAGGCTTCCGTTAATACATTACCCAGCTTACCCAGCCCCAATGAATCATTGCAATTGCAGGTGAGAGAGCCATCGCAATTAATATGCAGGCTTCTAATGTGCCGGGGGTTATTAAACACATCGCAGTAACACTTACGCCCGCTTATTCTTGCGTAAATCTCGCATGCAGGTCTCAAGAAACAAAAGAGTATAAATTTAAGGTGCAAAAGTATATTTTTAATAAGCATGTTTTATTTTTGTGCCCGCGGTATCTAACCTGAAGTTCAATTACTGGGGATCCTTATCGAAAGGTATTATAAGGCTGGATAGAACGACTATCAAGTGAATTCGGGCCTAAAAGAGAAACTTACAACTTTTCAGGATGGTGCCTGACCACTTCGGCTTCAACCATGTAAATAACATCCTCGGCTATATTGGTCGCATGATCGCATATGCGTTCCAGGAAACGTGCTATCAATAAGAGCTGAACCGCCCTGGGGGCAGTGCTGCCGTCTTTTACCATATAATCTTCAATAAGCTCTTTCTGTATTACATTGCGCAACTGGTCAGCTTCGGAATCGGATGATAAAACTTTCTTAGCCAAAGCAATATCCCCCTGGACAAATGCGTCTATAGAAATCTTGACCATGCTCTGGGCGATAGCTGTCAGCTTAGGTATATCAACTAATGGCTTTAATAGGGGTTTATCAACTAACTCCAGTGTACGCTGCGCTATATCAACGGCAATATCCGCGATCCTCTCCAGCTCGGCATTTATCTTCATCCCGGTAGTAATAAAGCGCAGGTCTTTTGCCATCGGCTGATAGCGCGCGATCAAGTCAATGCACTTTTCATCCACTCTTAATTCTAACTTATCGATATTAGCGTCATTATTGATGACGCTTTTGGCCATCTCTTTATCCCGGTTCTTCAGTGCCTCAATGGACTTATAGATAGCCTCCTCTACCAGGGCACCCATATTCAGGATCTCTTTATTTAATTCTTTCAGTTCTTGATCAACATGGCGTTCCATGATTTGCCCTCGCTTTCATTGTCTGCAAATCACTCCGAGCCTACTGCAAAAATATCATAGATATTTTTGCAGTGTTTAGGCGAGGAGCGAAATGATCCTACCTTTATCCGTACCTTCCGGTAATGTAATCTTCCGTGCGCTTATCGCGCGGCGCAGTAAATATATCCTGAGTCTTGCCAAACTCGATAAGCTCCCCCATCAGGAAGAACGCAGTATAATCCGAAACCCGTGCTGCCTGCTGCATATTATGCGTAACAATGACTATGGTGTAGTCTTTCTTTAATTCCAGGATCAGCTCTTCTATCTTAGCCGTAGATATAGGGTCAAGGCTGGCGCAGGGTTCATCAAAAAGAATAACTTCCGTTTCAACCGCCAGGCAACGGGCGATACAGAGCCTCTGTTGCTGGCCCCCGGAGAGCTTCAGAGCACTTTCATGCAGCCTGTCTTTTACTTCCGGCCACAGGGCGGCTACCTTTAATGCCTTCTCAACCTTCTCCTCAATAAAAAGCCTGTCGGTAATCCCATTAACCTTGAGTCCGTAGCTGATATTATCAAAAATACTCTTAGGGAAAGGGTTGGGTTTCTGAAAAACCATCCCCACCCGCCTTCTAATGTTAACGGTATCAACGGAAGGCGTAAAGATATCCATGCCGTCAAGAGTTATCTTGCCGGTGAGCCTGGTATTAGGCACTAA
>DATJPP010000082.1:0-2771 GCA_035506355.1 Candidatus Margulisiibacteriota bacterium
GGTGGATTGCTTTAGAAAGCGCAAAAAACAGACGGGTCACCAAAAAATCATAGACCCAATCTATCATCCGGTCTATGCGCCAAAGTAAACCTGAGATTATACGCCCCAGCCAGATTGCGATTTCATAAGGGTCAAAATATCTCCTCTCCTGCCAGGTATATATCTTATGCAGCAGGATAGAATGATGGATATGATCTACGGCCTTCAGGCCGCTGCCATTAATTTTCACTCCCGCAAGATGATGCAGAAAAGCACCCAGGAGCACTAAGGCGGTAATGACGATAAGCGTGATATTCGCTTCGGCGTGGAAAGCCAGCAGCGGATGAAATAACTTTCTTAAAACCAGCTGATTAAAGATACCGAAGAGAACACAGATTAGAGCCAGGGCAACCATGGGAATGAGCATGAAAGGATGGGCTTCCCTTACCTCCCTGTTTTCCTGGCGCTCTGCTCCCAGGAAAGCAGCGTGCCCTAGCTTTAAGAATGAGGCTGCGGTAAAAAATGAGCCCGCTAAAGCCGCCAGATAAAATATCAGCCCTCTTTCCAGGGCAGCGTCATAGATTAATTCTTTCGAGAAGAAACCGTTAAATGGCGGCACGCCGGAGATAGATACTGCGGCAATGAAGAAACTGATGAAAGTCACGGGCATTTTTCTAAAGAGGCCGCCTAATTTTTGCAAATCAGTGGTACCGGCTTCCTTTTCCACTGCGCCGGCAGTAAAAAACAGGCAGCTCTTGTATAGGGCATTGTTTAACATGTGGAATAACCCGCCGATAATTCCGATGGGCAGGGCTGTCCCTATGCCCAGAACCATATACCCTACCTGGCTAATGGCATGGTAGGATAAAAGCCGCTTGTAATCTTTTTGCACCAAGGCCATCATTACCGCTAAAAGGATAGTAAGTGCTCCCAGGCTCATCAGCAGGATACTTAATCCTGAACCAGCCTGAAGTTTAAATAAATCCATGCAGATGCGGCTTAAGAAATAAATTCCCAGAAGTTTCTCTAAGGCCGCGGGAAAATAAGCCATAAAAGGAAGTGGCGCATCAACAGCTGCATCCGGGATCCAGGTATGAAATGGCATAGCCCCGGCCTTAGAAAGCGCCCCGATCACCAGCAATATAAAGGCAATGCCCGCTAAACCCTGTGGTATGAGGTTTATTCCCGTCATATTTAGCGTCCCGGCCAAGCGCCCGGTGAGGGCAATGCCGAACATCATACATAAGTCCGAGACTCCTACGATCACAAAGGCCTTGATTGCCGTCTTAAATGCCGCGCTGCTTCCCGACTGGCTGATCAGCGCAAACAATGCCAGGAGCAAGCCCTCCCAGAAGAATAACATTGCTACCAGGTTATCTGCCAGCACTGCCCCATTGGTAAATCCCAGGGATAATAAAAGGTAAGTATAGAACTGGCAGGGATTGTTTTTCTTATTAAAAAAAGACAGGCAATAAAGCGCGCTTAAGAAAGTGAACGCGCTTACCGCTGCCGCGATGAAACCGCTAAAATGATACAGCCGGAAATTTAAGGCTAAGCCAAAACCTAATTCACCGAGCTTTAAGCTGCTCTCTTTGCCAAAAATAAGAAAAGAAACAAGCAAGGCAGCAAAGCTGGATAGCAAAGCAAAAATCCCCTTGAACCTACGGGGTATGCCTAAGGCTAACAAACCAGCGCAAATAGGCATTACTACTAAAAATTGTAAGAATTTATCCGGCATTTATGCTGCTCCTAAAATACGCCCCAGGAAACCCTCTAAGAAAGTCAGCGGCCAACTCACCAATATGCCGCTGGCCAGAGAAAGTACCGCCAGTAAGAGAACGCTAAAAACCATACCCCAGGAACCTTCTCTCGCTTCTTTTTTTTGTTCACCTAAGAATACCAGGAAGAATACCCTGAAAAGATAAGCAATAGTCATAAAAGCGCCGATTAAAAATAACGCGGCTACGGAGAGCCTCCCGCCGGAAATCGCTCCCGAGAATACCAGATACTTGGCGAAAAAGCCGCCAAAAGGCGGGATACCCATTACTGAAAAGGAGCAGAAAAGAAACGCCAGCGCTGTAAAAGGCATGGTTTTTATCAACCCGCCGAGTTTCATAATATCTTTGCTCCCCGTATTTTGCTCCACTACTCCGGCGCACAAGAATAACCCGGCCTTGGCTAATCCGTGAGTCAGGATATAAAGCAGGCCTCCGGCAATACCTATATTGTTGTTGATAGCTAAGCCTAAAAATATAAAACCGATCTGGCTCACCGTCGAGTATGCGATCAGGCGCTTCAGATCCGTTTCTTTCAGGGCTGCGGCAGCGGAAATTAACGCGCTTATCCCGGCAATCCAGGGCAAGTAATGCTGCCAAAAAGCACCCAAGCTGATATTCACCACAAAAAGCCTGGCAAAAACATACAAACCGATCTTGACTAAGATTGCCGCATGCAGGAGCGCAGTTACCGGCGAGGGCGCCACGCCTGCGTCTGGAAGCCAGGTGTGAAAAGGCAAGGTTGCGGACTTGGAAAGGATGCCTGCAAGGATGAGGGCGATGACAATATTGCTTAAAGGGTGTATCTTTTGGGCCTCTTTTATTACTCCCAGGTCAAATGACCCTGTCTTAGCGAATATAGCGATGAACCCCAGGAGCATCATAACAGCGCCGAACATAGTTACTAAAAAGGCCTTATCCGCACGCAGGATATCAGTCTTCTTACGGAAAAATCCGATCAGCCGCCAGCTGGCAATCGCCGTTAGTTCCCAGAATAAATAAAGGAAGATGAGGTTG
>DATJPP010000083.1:0-10190 GCA_035506355.1 Candidatus Margulisiibacteriota bacterium
TTTTACCAAAAAATTTATGCCGTAATCACCTATTGGGAGAACATAGAGAATTGCATGCGATATGGTCTGTTTTAACAAAGAATAAAAAGGGGTATTCTCGGCATCCAGAGACCCTGAGGTGGAAAGGTAAATTAGCAGCCCTATATTTAAGGCATAAGATACTTATTGAAGAAATGAAGAGCAGGGGATACAACCATAACAGTAAGCTTAACCATAGACTCGCTAGGGGTATTAAAAAACAATCCTTATTTATAGATTCTCCTAAAAGACAAAAGGAAATCTTACGAAATAAGAACTGTAGTTGTAAAGTTTAATACACTCAGTAGTTGTTCTGTAGTCCTCGGCATACACTGATTGCGAAGCCAGCCTATGAGGGTGTGTCTCCCTAATTTTACCATACCTGTTTACAGAGAGGGCTTCCCCTTGTGCGATATTACTGCCCATCCAGAAAAGAAACACCGTTGTTATGAGTGTTAGGGGCTGAGAAAATCGCGCAGTATCTACTGTTGACTTTTTAATATAAAGTAGGATAATTAATTTAAATTCCACAAGGGAGGTATCTTTGGAGATGCGAGCCGAAAGAACAGGAGCTCCAGTAACCAAAGGGGAGAAACTAGCAACTTATTTTGAATAGTTTTTAAAGATTGACCCAAGAAACCGCAGGAATGCAGGCCTTGGGTTTTTTGTTGTAAGGGGTGAAAATGACAAGCAAAATCGAAGAAAGAATAACCGAAGAGATAAAACTTTTGCATGATCGCCTCATAGAATTTAAGAAAGTGGAGACCCGGGGTAAAATGCAGCTTTCAGATGAAAACTTTTTCAAGGTCTTTAATTCTATCCCGATTCCTATGACCATAGCCACCCTAGATGAAGGCAGGTTTATCAGCGTAAACAAGCCATTCTACCAAGCACTCGGGTTCTCGGAAAAGGAACTGGTCGGCAGGCGTTCGATTGAATTCGGGATATGGAAAACTCCCGCGCAGCGTAAAGAGATCGTTAAGATAATCAAGAATAAAGGCTTAGTTTATAGCCAGGAAGTTTTGGCGCGGACGAAATCGGGAAACTTTCTTACGATGTTGTGGTCCGGCGTAGTTATGACCATCCAGGGAATTCCGTGCCTATTGGCTTTATCGCAGGACATCACCGAGCGTAAGAAGATGGAACAAGCGCTAAAAGAGTGCGAACAAAAGCAACTCGAAGATAATATACTTTTGGAAGAGAAGAACCTGGCTCTCAGGGCATTGCTCAGACATGTGGAGAATGAAAGAAATAAAACAAAAGAAGATATAGAGATAAACGTGGAAAAGTTCATAAAACCGATTTTAAATAAACTAAGAATCAAAGGCGCCTCGCCGAAATATATCAAGCTGCTTGAGGATCATTTAAGGGGCTTAACCTCTTCTTTCGGCCGCAAGATAACGCAAAGAAGCTTGGGGCTATCGCTCCGGGAAATTGAAATTTGCGATAAAATAAAAAGCGGCCTCGCAAGTAAGGATATTGCTGAGCTTTTGAATGTTTCCTGCCAGACGATAGCAAAACACCGCAAGAACGTAAGGAAGAAATTAGGCCTATCAAACAAAAAGATTAATTTAGCCTCCTATCTTCAGAAGACCTAAATTTACAGAATAACCCCACAGGATCCTTCTTCCTTTAATGGGTATTTTTCATACCCATTAACTACCCATTAATACCCCGTTGTGCTATTTATGAAATAGAATATACTTGAAACAGGGTAAGAAGACGGTATCCGATATCGCATTAATACATTAAGGAGAGGGCTATACTTCTGATGAGTCCTGCCAAGGCCAAGAAAACCGAAGAAGGGATAGTGGAGATTTGCCGGCAGGTCGGTATTTCGCCTGAACGGCTGCGTTATTGGGAGAGGCTGGGTATTGTTAAGCCAAGGCATCTCCAATACGGAACGAGAAAATTCAGGAGGTATTCTGACAGGGATATAAGGAGAGCTATTTTAGTCAAGATGTTAGTAGATGTTGAAAGATACACCCTTGCGGGTGCTTTGCGAAAACTGGAGACAGAGAGGGGAAGATAAAATATGAGCAAGATCTTGATCATTGAAGATGAGCCGGATACGGCAAAGGTTGTCGCCAGGAGGCTTACGCAGGGTGGTTTTGAGGTTGTAGTGGCGGTCGATGCTTATGAGGGAGTCAAATTAGCGCATAAAGAGAGGCCGGATTTAATAATTTTGGACTTAATGCTTCCTGCCGGCGGAGGTGTCTCCGTTTTAGAGAAGATCAGGATGAGCGCAGATATCCGTACTACACCCGTAGTAGTCCTTACGGGGAGTAAAAACGAAGACTATAAACAACGGATTATAGATCAAGGTGTGGAGGCCTACCTGGAAAAGCCATACGAACCGGATGTATTGATATCTACTATCCAGGAAATTTTAAACAAATAAAATGTCAAATCTGATAGCAGCGCTTCTTAGGGAGGGCCTGATAAGCGAAGAACAGCTTAATGATGCCCTGGCCAAGCATATCGGGGCTAAAAAACCCATCCAGGAATTGTTGGTAGAGATGGGTTTTGTCAAGGAAGAGGACTTGATCAGGGTTTCGGCGAAAGTTTTCGATATGCCCATTTTAGACTTAAAGAACGAAATAATAGATACTCACGCTACAGAATTAGTATCCTATGAACTGGCGAAGCGTTACGGCGTTTTCCCCGTACGCAAAGAGCAGAATACGATTGTATTGGCGATGAGCGATCCTCAGGATATCGTGGCTTTAGACGATCTGGAAATAATCACCAGATCAAAAATAAAACCCGTTCTTTGTACGGAAAGCGAGATCAATAAGTGTATTGACAAATATTACCAGACAGATGACAGCCTTTATGACATTCTAAAAAATGTTGCGCCGGAAGATAAGATTGAGGTGATCAAAGATAGCGCAGTCGGAGAAACAAGGCTTGATCCCCAGTCGGTCAAAGAAGGGGGAGCCCCGATCGTCAGGTTATTTAACCTTATATTAAGCGACGCGATCAAATCCAGGGCCAGCGATATCCATATTGAGCCTCAGGAGAATCTCGTCAAGGTCAGGTACAGGATAGATGGTAACTTAAAGAATATCATGGAGTTTCCTGCCAAGTTAAATCCGGCGCTTACCGCGCGCGTAAAGATATTAGCGGAACTGGATATTGCGGAGAGCCGCAAGCCCCAGGACGGCAGGATCAAGATATTCTTTAATGACCGCAAGATAGATCTAAGAGTTTCTACTATACCCACATTCCACGGCGAAAAAGTAGAACTAAGGATATTAGACCCTAAAGAAGCGAAGATCGATCTGGGTACAGTGGGCTTTGAAGAAAATGAATTAAATCTTTATAAAGAAGCGATAAGCAGCCCGCAGGGGATCATCCTGGTTACCGGCCCCACCGGATCGGGGAAAACCTCGACGCTTTATGCCACCCTGAATTTTATAAAAGACGAGAAGAAGAATATCGTGACTATTGAAGACCCCATAGAATATTTAATTGACGGTATCAGCCAGATACAGGTTAATCCGGTAAAGAATGTCGTTTTTGCTACCGGCCTAAGAAGTATCTTAAGGCAGGACCCCAACGTTATCCTGGTAGGAGAGATCCGGGATAAAGAGACTGCGGATATTGCCTTCCGCGCTGCTTTGACCGGGCACATTGTATTTTCTACCCTGCATACCAATAATGCCGTATCTTCCGTTGCGCGGTTGCTGGATATCGGCCTGGAGCCTTATCTGATCGCCTCATCTATCATTCTCATTCTGGCCCAGAGGTTAATAAAGGTCACCTGCCCCTATTGCAAGGAAGAATATCTTCCGGATAAAGGCCTGCTGGATGATTTTAAGAAATATATTGACGAGTTCAAGATTGAGAAATTTTACCGCGGAAAAGGCTGCCAGAAATGCGGTTTTTCCGGATTTTTGGGTAGGACGGCAATATTTGAGATATTAAGGGTCAATGAAAATATAAGAAGTTTGATCATCGCAAAAGCACCGGAGGATGAGTTATTTAATGCTGCAAGAAAGAGCGGGTTAAAACCATTGATTAGCGCGGGAATGGAAAAGGTAGCTCGGGGTATCACTACCCTGGAAGAGATATCCAAAGTTGTGGGTATTAGAGAAGAAGAAAAGATCATCCAGAAGTCAGGAGAGACAGGTAAAAAGATAAAAATACTTACCGCTGATGACGATGAAGACATCTTAAAAGTTTTAGAAAAACGTTTAACCGCCTCCGGATACGATGTGGTCAAGGCCAGGGACGGGCAGGAAGCGGTAGAGTGCGCGCATAAAGAAAAACCCGACCTGATCGTCATGGATGTGACTATGCCGAAGATGAACGGCTTTGAGACCGCCAAGGCGTTAAGGTCAAGGCTTGAGACCGCAGTCATCCCCATCATCCTGCTTACCGGCAGGCAGGATAAGGATAGCGAGCTTAGGGGTATCAATGCCGGGGCCGATGATTACATCACCAAGCCTTTTGATGCGGATAAATTATTGGCAAGGGTCAAAATGCTCTTAAGAAGAAGAGGGCGCTAAAGTTAGCGAGGAAGATGATGCAGATATTAGTGATATTATTGTCTTTTCTTTTAGTCGGCGGTTGCGCGCCTTCTCCCAAAGCAAATGAACTTAAGCGGATCAATATCGCCTTTCAGGAATGGGTAGGTTATGGACCGTTTTATCTTGCCCAGGAGAAGGGCTTTTGCAAAGAAGAGGGTATAGATCTGGTTTTTATTGATGAACAACTGGATTCAGCGCGCAGGGATGCTTTTAAGCAGGGGATGCTTGATTGCGAGGGGGGGACGATTGACCTGCTCGTATCAAAAGTGGCTCAAGGGACCCCGATCGTAGCGGTCATGGAGATTGACAAATCTTTCGGAGCCGATGCCATAGTCGCTGGTTATGATATCAAGAGTTTAGAAGAGCTGGCGGGTAAAAAGGTAGCCTTGGCCAGAGACGATGTCGGCGAGACATTTATCTCAGTTTTGTTTTACAAAAAAGGGCTGGCGTTTAATAGCCTGATCATTATACCTGAAAATCCGGATGAAGTAGCGCGTGTCTTCTTAAACGGCGAAGCCGATGCCTGCGTAACCTGGGAACCTCAAGTTTCAGAGGCCCTGCGCAGGGCAGGGGCGCATATTTTAACCAATACCAAAGAAGAGCCGGGGATAATCATTGATACCCTGAATGTGCGCAGGGAGCTGGTGGAGAATAACCCGGCTTTAGTGAAAAAAATAATGCGCGCCTGGTTTAAGGCCCTCAACTTTTACAAGGAAAATCCGGAGGAGGCAAGCGCAATTATTGCCAAATACTATAAGATTACTCCCGAGCAATATAGAAAACAGGTCCAAGGGCTTCGCTGGGATGATTACAATGAGCAGCGCACTCCGATAGAAGCAGAAGAATGGTCCGGGGCTTTTAATGCTATTGCCGAGGTTAAATTAGCCAATGAGAGGATCTCCCAAAAACCCGACGCCTTAAAAGCATTGAACCATACGCTTATGGAAAGACTATATGAAGATAGCCAATAAAATAAGCCTTTCTTTTTTGAGCACGGCTTTGATCCTTACCTGTACTGCCACCCCTATTTTTTATTTAACCGCGAAAAGCAGCCTGCAAAAGTCTATATATAACAACTTATCCATGGAGGCCCTCTCGCGCTCCAGGCATATAGAAACCTACCTTAAGATGCTGAAGGTCTCTGTCGGGCAGCTCTCAAAAAGCTCGGTCCTGGAAGATTTCTTAAAAGTAAAGAATAAAGATGATGGTGCCTGGCATCAGTCTTTTGAGGTGGCGCAGAGAAGGCTTAGAAGGACAAGAGCGGCTAATCCTTCCATAGCCGAATTCCTCCTTTTGGATAAAACAGGCATGATAGTACTTTCCAGCAATGACAGTAGTATAGGCATAGATAAATCCTCGGATTCTTTCTTTCTCGGAGCCCAGAAAGAATCCTACCTTAAGGATATTTATTATTCTGAGGTATATAAAGAGCCCCTGATGGCGGTATCCGCGCCCCTATTAGACAGTCAGACAGGAGAACTGCTGGGTGTGCTTGCGGCAAGGGCAAGGCTCGCTGATTTAAATAGTATCCTTACAGAGAGAACCGGGATGGGAGATACGGGCGAGACTTATATCGTCAACAGGTATGGTTATATGGTCACACCTTCCAGATTCAAAGAAGATGCGGTTTTGAAGCAGAAAGTTGGTATTCAGTATTCAAGAGAACGCCCGGTAAGTATCTACTCTGATTATCGCGGTGCACGGGTCCTGGGAGCACATGAGTACATCCCTCAAATGCAGTGGCAGGTTTTGGCCGAGATCGATACAAAAGAGGCATTTGCCCCACTTGGTAAACTCCTGCTGATCTTTTACCTGATCATAATTATAGTGCCGATTCTCGGTTGGCTGTCAGGTGTATATCTAGCGGCCTTAATTACCGGCTCGCTGCATAAGCTGCATAAAGGGGCCGAGATCATCGGAGGCGGCAACCTGGATTACAAGGTAGGGATGAATACCAAAGATGAGGTCGGGCAGCTTTCCCGGGCATTTGATGAGATGGTGGAAAATCTGAAAAAGAGCACTACCTCAATAGAAAAACTGAATAAAGAAATAAACGAGCGCAAGTTGATGGAAAAATCGTTGCAGGAAAGCAAGGAAAGGTACCGCAGCCTCTTTGTCTCATCCCGCGACGCTATTATGACCCTTGAGCCTCCGGACTGGAAGTTCGCATCGGCAAACCCGGCAACAATAGAAATGTTTAATGCAAAGAATAAGAACGAGTTTCTGCTGTATGAGCCCTGGAGGCTCTCTCCTGAACTGCAGCCGGACGGAAGAAGCTCAGGTGAAAAGGCCAAGGAGATGATCGAGAAAGCGATGCGCGAAGGCGCAAATTCCTTTGAGTGGGTACATCAGCGCCTAAG
This sequence comes from Candidatus Margulisiibacteriota bacterium, assembly GCA_035506355.1. Lineage (GTDB taxonomy): Bacteria > Omnitrophota > Gorgyraeia > Gygaellales > Profunditerraquicolaceae > DATJPP01. Next base: position 6,914 of record DATJPP010000083.1, read on the forward strand.
CGGCGAGGTTTTCTTTGCGGAGGTATCGTTATCAAGAGTCGCCCTGGGGGAAAAGGTTTACCTCCAGGCAGTTGTCAAGGATATCACCGAGCACAAGAAGTCGGAAGAGCAGATTAAAAAGCAGAATCTATTTGTGGAATCAATCATCAATTCGCTTCAATACCCGCTTTACGTCGTTGATACAAATTACAATATTATTTTAAGTAACAAGGCAGCCGGAGAAATAGGGATAGCTAATGGCGGACATTGTTATGAACTTACTCACCACCGCCAGGAGCCCTGCAGCGGCGAACATGCCTGCCCTCTTAAAGAAGTTATACGGACAGGGAAATCAATAGTACTTGAGCATATCCATTTTGATCAGGAGGGGAATAGCCGTAACTTTGAGGTGCATGGCGACCCTATCCTTGACAAAGACGGCAAAGTAATCCAGATGGTTGAATATTCCATAGATATCACCGAGCGCAAGAAGGCAGAGGCAGCGCTTATGGATGCTATGAAGGCGAAATCAGATTTTACTTCTACGGTCTCTCATGAGCTAAGAACGCCTCTAACCGCCATCAGGGAAGGCGTCTCTCTCGTATTAGACGGTACGGCAGGACAGATAAATGAGGAACAAAAAGATTTTTTAAGTTTAGCGAAAAGGAATGTAGACAGGCTGGGTAGGTTGATCAACGATGTCCTGGACCTTCAGAAACTGGAAGCGCAGAAGATGGTATTTAATATTCAAGAGAACGATATCAATGAATTGCTAAAAGAAGTTTATAATACTATGCTGCCTCTGACGGATAAGAGGGGTTTAGAGCTTACCCTTAAGCTCGAAGAGGGGCTGCCGCGGGTGAAATTTGACCGGGACAGGATCATCCAGGTGTTGACTAACCTGGTGAATAACGCGATTAAATTTACGGAGAAGGGGAGTATCGTTGTTACCTCAGGCTATACGGATAATGTTATCCAGGTAGGAATCAAAGATAGCGGCCCGGGGATTAAAAAAGAAGATATGGATAAGCTCTTCCAGCAGTTCAGGCAGTTAGAGAAGCTCACCGAGCGTAAAACCGGCGGCACAGGATTGGGCCTGGCAATTTCCAAAGAAATAATAGATAGGCATAAGGGCAGGATCTGGGCAGAATCGGAATTCGGCAAAGGGACCGCCTTCTACTTTATTTTACCGGTCAAGGTAAAAGAAAAAGTTTTGGTAATAGATGACGAGAAGTCTATGCTGGATATAATAAAAAATTTCTTAGAAAAAAAAGATTATGCCGTAACATGTTCAGAGAAAGGCCTGGAGGCGATGGAGATTATCGGCGGGGATAAACCTGACCTGGTAATTTTAGATATGAGGCTGCAAGACACAAGCGGTTATGAGATCATCGGCAGGCTCAGGAGCAATAAAGAGACCTCCGATATCCCCATCATAGGGATGTCCGGTTATCCTGAAGAGCTGACCAAAATAGAGGATAAGCAGAAGGAATTTGCTTTAGTATCCATTGCCAAACCCTTTGATCTGGAAAACCTGTTATCAATAGCGCGCAGGCTGCTGCAGCAAAGACTGTAAAGGAAAAGAGGTTCATTATGGCCAAAAAAATCTTGGTGGTAGATGATGAGCCGGATCTTTTAAAAGCGGTGGTCTTCAGGTTAAAAAAGTCAGGATACGATATTATTGAAGCAACCGACGGCCAGAAAGCCATGGATTTAGTGCAGGAGGATAGGCCGCACCTGATACTTTTAGACCTGCGTTTGCCGATTATTGACGGTTGGGAAGTCTGCAGGCGGATAAAAGGAGATGAGGAGCTTAAGAATATACCGATAATCATCTTAACTGCCAGCGCCGGCGCTATTAATTCGGAGACAACCAGAGAGCTAATGGCCGAAGACCTGCTGGTGAAACCTTTTGAGCCCGATTTATTATTAGAAAAGATAAGAAAATATATCGGATAGAAATAGAATCGTGAATGCGGTAGGGGGAGATATGGAATTGAGAGAAAGCGAGAAAGACAGGGAATTCATTAAAGTAGCAAACAGTATAATAATAAGGTGGAAGGCCAACGGATGCATAGAATTTATCAATGATTTCGGGCTAAAGACATTTGGTTATACGAAGGAAGAGTTAATCGGGAAGAACGTGAACATTCTCGTGCCTAAGACAGAAAGCAATGGGAAAGATTTGGGTAATCTTGTAAAAGATATTGCTGCTCATCCAGAAAGTTATTCTTTGAATGAGAACGAAAATATTAAGAAAAACGGAGAGCGTATTTGGATAATATGGACAAATCAAGCAATAAAAGATGAAGAAGGGAAAGTAAAAGAGATACTTGCCATAGGTAATGATATCACCAGAATCAAGCGGCAGAGTAATGAACTAAGACTTTCGCTGGAAGTGTTAAATTTATTCAATCGCGCAGATAAGAGTATAGATGCGGTTAGTGCTGTACTGTTTTTGATCAAGCAAAGCATAGGTTTTGATGCCGTAGGCATCCGTCTGAGCGAAGGAGAAGACTTTCCTTATTACGTAACTAATGGTTTCCCCGGACATTTTCTTGAGAAGGAGAGGTATTTATGCCAGCGCGATGAGATGGGGAAAATTGTGCGCGACGCACTAGGTAATCCTATCCTGGAGTGCATGTGTGGGAATGTCATTAGCGGTAGGATTGATGCCAGCCTGCCGTTTTTCACTGAAGGCGGAAGTTTCTGGACTAATAGTACTACTGATCTTTTAGCTTCGACTAGGGAAAAGGAGCGCCAGGGCCGTACACGCAACAGATGTAACGGCGAAGGCTATGAATCTGTGGCGCTTATCCCGATTAAGTCGGGCAAAGATATCATAGGGTTATTACAGTTAAACGACCGAAGGCGTGGACAGCTTAACAAGGAAATGGTCAATTTCTTTGAGAGCTTGGGCTCTAGTATCGGATCCTTACTCTCGCAGAAGAAGACGGAGGAATTGCTGCGGCAGGAGCATCAGCGGTTCCAGGAACTATTCGATAATATGAGCAGCGGTGTCGCCGTTTATACGGTCAAAGATGACGGCAAAGATTTTATCATTAAGGATATAAACAAATCCGGCGAGCATTCCAGTAAAGTCATCCGGGATGAGATCGTCGGAAAGAGTCTCCTCCAGGTATTTCCGGGAGTAGAAAAGATCGGGTTATTCAAGGTATTCCAAGAGGTCTGGAGGAACGGAAAGCCCCAGCGTCATCCTGTATCCTTATACAAAGATGAGCGTATGTTCCAGTGGGTGGAAAATTATGTTTACAAATTGCCTTCCGGAGAGATAGTC
>DATJPP010000084.1:0-4859 GCA_035506355.1 Candidatus Margulisiibacteriota bacterium
TCCCTTACCATCCTGCCGACGATATCGTGCGCCTCCCTGTAAGAGATGCCTTTCCTGATCAGATACTCTACGATATCAACGGAGAACAAAGACTCATTCATGAGCCTCGATGCAACCGCCTCCTTTTCAATCACGATATTCCCGAATAAGGCGATAAAGATCTCCAGGATATCCTCAACCGCATCCAGGGCATCAAATAAGGGGGGCTTATCCAGCTGCAGGTCCCGGTTGTAAGATAGAGGAAGGCCCTTCATCAATATCAAGACACTGGAGAGGTCCCCCTGTACCCTGCCCACAGAACCGCGTATCAATTCCAGGACATCGGGGTTCTTTTTATGCGGCATAATGCTTGAGCCGGTGCAAAAAGAAAAATCGATATCGATAAAATTGAATTCTCTGGTGGACCATAATATCAAATCTTCGGCGATCCGCGAAAGATGCACGGAGAGTATGGAAAGGTCTGCGAGTACCTCAATGATAAAATCCCTGTCGCTTACACTGTCGATACTATTGGCCGTAACGCTCTTAAAGCCCAATTCCTTCCTCACGAACTCCCGGTCGATAGGTAGCCCTGTCCCCGAAAGGGCACAACTTCCTAAAGGCATAGCATCCAGTCTTTTTCTGGCATCTAACAATCTCTGCTTATCCCTCTCCAGGCCCTCGATATAAGCCAGGAGATGATGGGCCAGGAGCACGCACTGCGCCACCTGCAGATGCGTGTATCCGGGCATAATCACCCCGGGATTAGCCTTGGCAAATTTCAGGATTGACTTCTGAAGTTCAGCGACCAAGTCTTCTAATTCTCCGATTTCGCCTTTAAGGTACATTTTTACATCCAGGGCGATCTGGTCGTTCCTGGAACGTGCGGTATGCAATTTGTTCGCCGCTCCTCCGATTTTTTTAAAAAGCACATCCTGGATATTGGAATGCACGTCCTCTGCCTGCGCATCAAATTTGAACTTCCCCTTTTCAACCTCCTTCAAGATGGCATTAAGTCCTTTGACGATCTTAGCGCTTTCCGAGGCGGTGATTATCTTTTGCTTACCGAGCATCCTGGCATGTGCAATGCTGCCTAAGATATCGTATCCGGCAAGCCTCTTGTCAAAGGCGATGCTGGAGGTAAATTTGTCGGTCAGGGCGCTTGTCTTTCTGGCGAACCTTGAACCCCAAAGCTTTTTAGCCATCGCTTGCTCCTTTAAGCCTTACCTTTTATAGGGCATTCCCCAGATTTTGATAAAACCCTCTGCCAGTTTCTGGTTGAATTTATCTTCCTTGCCGTACGTGCTTAATTCCTTTTTATAAAGCGAGTAGGGAGATTTTCTCCCCACGGGTATACAGCTGCCCTTGTAGAGTTTCAACTTGATGCTGCCTGACAGATGCCTCTGGGTAGAATTCATGAAACTATCCAGCGCCTCCTTCAATGGAGAATACCAGAGCCCGTAATAGACCAGCTCCGAATATTTAAGCGCGATGATCTCCTTAAAATGCGCCAGCTCCCTGTCTAACACTAAACTCTCCAGTTCCTTATGCGCGGTATGCAGGATAGTGGCTGCCGGGGCTTCGTAGATCTCCCGCGATTTAATACCCACCAGCCTGTTCTCGACCAGATCAGACCTGCCCACGCCGTATAACCCGCCGATCTCATTCAGGTGGCTGATCAATGTTTTTAGTTTGTAAGCCTTCCCGTCAATCTTTTTGGGCACGCCTTTTTCAAAATAAACCTCGAGATACTTGGGATATCCTGAATGCTGCGTCTGCGCTTTGGTGATCAGATAAGCGTCCTCAGGAGGCTCCTGCTCCAGGTTCTCCAATACCCCCGCCTCAATACTTATCCCCCAGAGATTCCGGTCAATGCTATAAGGCTTCTTCTTGGTCACGTCTATCGGGATATTATACATTGAGGCGTATTCGATCTCTTCTTCCCGCGACTTGAATTCCCAAACCCTTACCGGGGCAAGTATTTCTAATTTAGGGTCCAGAATCCCGGCGGTAACTTCAAACCTTACCTGGTCATTCCCTTTTCCGGTGCACCCGTGGGCAATAGCCTCTGCCTTCTCTTTGTGTGCTATCTGCACCAGGTATTTTGCAATCAACGGCCTTCCCAGGGCGGTAGCCAGAAGATATTTCCCCTCATAGATAGCGTTCGCCTTAAGAGAAGGTAAGATAAAATCTTCCACAAACTCATCCTGCAGATCTTTTATGTATACCTTGGATGCGCCTGCAGACAATGCCCGCGCTTCTATCGCCTCAAAATCCTCCCCCGAGCCTAAACCCTGCCCGAGGTCAGCGACAAAACAGATAACCTCCCAATCCCTCTCTTTAAGCCATCTGACGATACAGGAGGTATCCAATCCGCCTGAGTAAGCTAATACTACTTTCTTCATATCCTCATCCTTTTAGCAATTTAATCAATATCGCTTTCTGCACGTGCATCCTGTTCTCCGCCTGGTCAAAGACGATGGAATTCTTGCTCTCTATCACCTCGTCGGTTATCTCCTCGCCCCGGTGGGCAGGCAGACAGTGCATAATCAAAGCGCTTTTTTTGGCAACGCTGATCAGCTTTTTATTTAATTGAAAACCCTCGAAGGCCTTTTTTCTTTTTTCCGCTTCTTCCTCCTGCCCCATACTCGTCCAGACGTCGGTATAAACTACATCCGCGTTCGCAGTTGCCTCAAGCGGGTCATTATAAAGATTTATCGCGGACTTATTGGCTTTGGCAAGAGCCTTTGCCTCTTTTAGCACCGCAGTATCCGGCTGATAATCCAGGGGAGTACCGATATTCATATTCAGCCCCACCTTGGAGGCAGCGAGCATCAAAGAATTGCAGACATTATTTCCATCACCGATATAAGCCAGAAGGACTTCTTCCGTTTTCTTGAATTTCTCTTTGACGGTATAGATATCCGCCATCGCCTGGCAGGGATGGGAATAATCCGATAGCCCGTTGATCACCGGAACGCTAGCCGCCTTAGACATCTTCAGCACATTATTATGCTCAAAGGTCCTAAGTACTATCCCGTCGACATATCTGGAAAGGGTCTTGGCCACATCTTCCACCGTTTCCCTTACCCCCAGGTTTATCTCGCCCGGACCTAAATAAATGGAATTACCTCCCAGCTGATACATCCCCACCTCGAATGAGACCCGGGTGCGGTTAGAGGGCTTCTGAAAGATAAGCGCCAATGTCTTACCCGATAAGGCTTTTGCGAACCTAGCCTTATTCTTTTTAAGCTCATCTGTGAGATTGAAAATCTCCTCGATATCATCCCTGTTTAAATCCTTGATTGCGATAAAATCTTTTTTCATTTTAAACCCCTTTTAACGCGCCCTCTAAAATAGCCATCGCCTTATCGATCTCTTTCCTGGTGATATTCAAGGCCGGCATCAGCCTTAAAACCTTATCGTGGGTGCAATTAATCAAAAGCTTATCTTTAAAACACTTCTCCACTACTGCCTTGCCTTCAATACTTAATTCAACACCCGCCATAAGCCCCAAACCCCGCACATCCTTAATCACCGGATATTTGTCTTTAAGCTCATTAAGCTTATTAAACAAGTAATCCCCCATCTTCTGGGCATTGGCAAGGAGTTTCTCTTTTTGCATCGCCCTTAAAACCGCCAGCGCCGCCTTGCAGATCACCGGGCCTCCGCCGAAAGTGGAGGCGTGCATCCCGGCGGTCAAGGTATCGGCAATATCTTTTTTTACTACCATCACACCTATCGGTAAACCGCCGCCTAAGGCCTTAGCCAGGGTCATCACATCCGGGGTTATCCCGTAATGCTGATAGCAGAATAATTTTCCGGTCCTGCCTACTCCAGTCTGCACTTCATCTACGATCAAGAGTATCTTTCTCTCATCACAGAGCTTTCTTAAGGAGAGGACAAACTCCTTGCTGGCAACGTTTACCCCTCCCTCGCCCTGTATTAACTCCAGCATTACGGCAGCAGTCTTATCGGTAAGTGCGCCTTCAACTGCCCTGATATTGTTGAATTCAACTGACTTGAAGCCTTCGGGCAAAGGCTCAAACCCCTGCTGGTATTTCCTCTGTCCGGTGGCAGCCAATGCCGCCAGCGTCCGGCCATGAAAAGAATCAAGAAAAGTGATCACCTCATATCTTCCCTTACCGAACTTGCGGGCAAGTTTTATCGCCCCCTCATTCGCCTCCGCTCCGGAATTACAGAAGAAGACCTTGGAAGGATAATTCCAGAAGACCAGCTCCTTAGCCAGTTTCGCCTGTGGGATATGGTAATAATTATTGGGTATAAATATGAGCTTGGCGATCTGGTCACGCACCGCCTGCATAACCTTGGGATGACAATGCCCCAGATTTCCCACACCCCATCCGGGAAAAAGGTCCAGGTAAATATTGTTATGTATGTCCCAAAGATGCGAACCCTTGCCTTTTACAAAAACCACCGGCACCTTGGTATAGGTAGGCATTATATAATTCTTGTAACTTTCAAACACCTCTTCCAGTCTCATTTTATTATCTCCGTACCGATCCCCTGGTCGGTAAATATCTCAAGGAGCAACCCGTGGGGGGTGCGCGCGTCAAGTATGTGCGCCTTCTTTACCCCCTGATCCAAGGCAGAGATACAGGCGGCTACCTTGGGTATCATTCCCTGCTGGATGACGTTATTGCTGATAAGGTCCTTGGCTTCTTCCTCGCTTAAAGTGGAGAGGAAAGAATGCGGATCCTCGGGATTACGCATAATGCCTTTTACATTGGTTAGAAGCACCAGCTTCTCGGCAGCAAGGCTTGCGGCGATACTGGAAGCGGCTTCATCGGCATTGACATTATAAGTTTTTTTGTCGCTCCCCCTTCCCATAGGAAGGACCACCGCTACCTTTCCCTCTT
>DATJPP010000085.1:0-4902 GCA_035506355.1 Candidatus Margulisiibacteriota bacterium
TTTTCCTCTTCAGCATGACGCTGCGCAGCTGGTAATGGCCATAACCAATCCCCTGGACCTTTGGGCAATACGAAAGGCGGAAGAGGAGGCCAGGGGGCTTAAGCTAAAGCTGGTTTTGGCTTCAGAGGTCGATATGCAGGAGGCAATCTTGCGTTATAAGGAATACCTTAAGGCCGATATCAATAATCTGTTTAACTAATATGGCTAAACAAATAGATACCCTGCTTTCCCAGGGGTTGATAGAAAAGGGGCTGCTTGAAAAAAGGGTAACAGAGGAATTGTTGGCTGAAGCGGCTCACGGAGAGATAACCCTGCAGCAGGTGCTCCTTGAGCGCAGGATTTTGCCTGAGAGCCAGATACTCAACGTCCTGGCAGAAAAGCTGGGTTTAAGTTATGTAAATCTTAAAGACCTGGATATTGAAAAACAGGTCTTAACCAAAGTGCCGGTGAAGATTGCCACTTATTACAAATTCCTGCCGATAAAAATTAAGGGGAGGCTGCTTACCATAGCTGTTTCTCATCCTTTTGATATCAAGACACAGGACGAGATCAGGACTCAGCTTGGTTATGATATTGAAATTGCACTTTCTCTTTCTTCTGAAATTGCTGATGGCCTGAAAAAATATTACGGTTTAGGGGCTGATACCCTGGATGAGATATTCAGCCAGCAGGCAAAGGTCCAGGCGCCGCTTACCCAGGAAAACTCTTATGAGAAAGTAGAAGATATTGAAAAACTGGCTGCGGATGCCTCAATTATAAAGCTGGTTAATCAGATAATCCTGGAGGCTTATAGAAAGCGCGCTACCGATATCCACATCGAGCCTTACCGCGGCGGTGTGGCCCTGCGTTACCGCATAGACGGAATACTCTATGATGCTAATGTAGGAGGGCAGCTTAAGAACTTTGTCAATGCCATAATCTCGCGCATAAAAATAATGTCTAATTTGAACATAGTAGAGCGCAGGCTGCCGCAGGACGGCAGGGCAGTGGTCAAGGTGCAGGAGCACACGCTGGATCTCAGGATTTCCACCATCCCTACCCCCTTCGGAGAGAGCGTGGTGGTCAGGATTTTACCCGCGGATATGCTTTTTAGTCTTGAGAAGCTCGGCCTCTCCAAGAAAGACTTCCAGGTATTTGAGAACCTGATCCTTAAGCCGCACGGGATAATTTTTGTTACCGGTCCTACGGGTAGCGGCAAAACTACTACGCTTTATGCTTGTCTTAGCCGGATCAATACCAAGGACCGCAAGATCATCACCATTGAAGACCCTATTGAATATGAGATGGCAGGTATCACCCAGATACAAGTGATGCCCGATATCGGGCTGGATTTTGCAAGAGGCCTGCGTAGCATATTAAGGCATGACCCCGACGTGATTATGGTAGGAGAGGTCAGGGATTTTGAAACTGCAGAGATCGCCATACGCGTAGCGCTTACCGGGCACCTGGTTTTCTCAACCCTCCATACCAATGATGCTACCAGCGCCGTAACCAGGCTCCTGGATATAGGAGTAGAGCCTTACCTTGTTGCCTCATCCGTAGAAGCGTTAATTGCCCAACGCCTGATCAGGGTAATCTGCCCGGATTGCAAATATGAAGATAAAAACGTAGCCCCGGAATTAAAAAAACTTATTGCCTTTGATTTAGGTTTATCTTCTGTTAGCGGGGTGAAGGTATTCAGAGGGAAGGGTTGTAATAGCTGTAATTTTACCGGGTTTTTCGGGAGGACTGCGATTTACGAGATCCTCTTAGTCGACGAATCTATAAGGGACCTGGTGCTTAAAAAAGCCCCCTCTTCCCAGATAAAGAAGACGGCTATGGCCAGGGGGATGCGTACCCTGCGCCAGGATGGCTGGCATAAAGTGATTAACGGTATTTCAACCCCAGAAGAGGTTATGAAGGTGACTTCTTCTGATGGGACAGAGGAAAAGAAGGCAGGGGCATTATACCAGGAATACTCCCCTCAGGATTCAACGAGCGCTCCTGCTCTCCAGCAGGAAGAAGTTTTAGGTATGGACAGGAGGATTTACAGCCGCCTGGACAGAAAGTTAAACTTACGTTTCAAGGTTTTTAAGTCCGGGGATAAATCGGCCAAGAGCACGCTGGCACAGGAACAGTTAAGCGTGACCAAGGATATCTCAGCTGGAGGCCTGCTATTCCTATCCAGCGAACCCATCGCAGTAGATTCGGTGGTTGAGCTTAAGGTAGAGCTGCCAGGAGACCCAAGGCCCATTGAATGCCTGGCCAGGGTAATCAGGGTTGATACGCTTGATGAAGGTAGTTATCATATTGCAGCATGTTTTCTGGATATGGCTGCCGCTGACAAGGCGCTGATTAATAAATATATAGATTCGCAGTTGTAATGCCGCGGGTATAACTAGGCAAAGAGGGACCGATGATTTACCAATATCGTGCGAAAAAAGGCCCGCAGGGGATAGAAGAGGGAAGACTCGAAGCGGATACGGAGAAAGAGGCTATCGAAAAACTCAGTGCGATGGGTTACGTCCCTGTGCGCATAGAGCCTCTTAAGCAGGATGTAACGCGGCAGGCAGTAGTAGTAACATCCTCCTTGGGCAGGATAAGGGTTCGCGAGGTTACAATTTTCAGCAGGGAACTCGCCAGTCTTATAAAATCAGGCCTGCCCATCCTCAACGCCATGACTATAATACTGGAGCAGTCAGAGAATCCTTCTTTTAGAAGGGTATTAGAAAATATTCGCAGCAGCCTTAAAGATGGGAATACCTTTTCTGCCGCGCTCTCAAGCTATCCTAAGATTTTCCCTACCCTTTACCTTTCACTTATACGCGCAGGAGAGGATAGCGGTTCTTTGCCGGAAGCGCTGCTTAGGATCGCCGATTATCGCTTAAAGGAGGAGGAGGCTTATTCGCGCCTGCGTATGGCCTTGGCATATCCGCTGCTTATGGTTTTAGTCGGGTTAGGGACGATTATCTTTATGCTCACCTTCGTGATACCCCGGCTTGCCGGCATATTCTTCAACCTCGGACAGCGGCTCCCTTTACCGACGCGTATCCTTATTAAGGCAAGCACCTCTTTAAGCCACTGGTGGATATGGACAGTATTGATTTTAGCCGTTTTAATCTCCAGAAAGCAGTTCAGGAGTGAACCAGGAAAACAAGTTTTAAGCCGTTTCAAGCTAGCTTTACCGCTATTTGGGAATTTGATACTAAAATCTGAACTCAGCCGTTTCTCAAGGACATTGGAACTGCTCTTAAAGAGCGGGATACCTATATTAAGGGCGATTGCCTTAGCCATCCCGGTTATAGATAATGAGGTTATCAAAGGGCAATTAAGGATCAGCTATCAAGAGCTGGAGCAGGGGGGATCTTTTGGCAAGAGCCTTAAGAATTCTAGGCTATTCCCTCTTTTTATGACCAACCTTTTGATCGTTGGAGAGGAATCAGGCAGGCTTAACGAGTCCTTATCGGAAGTGGCGAGGACCTACGAACGCGATACCGAGGAAGCCTTTAAGGTCATGACCAATCTGCTTGAGCCACTGTTGATACTCGTTATGGGTCTGGTAATAGGCTTTATCGTAGTGGCGATGCTTTTGCCGGTATTTGAAATCAATGTTGCTGTGCATTAATTGCAGAGATATTTAGATAGAAAATGCGAGTACTAAAGCTATTGTGTCTTATTCTTCTTCTCACCTGTCGTTATGCTTTTGCCCAATCCTGGCAGGAAGCCAGCGACGAGCATTTCATTGTTTATTTCATAGATAACGATAAATTTGCCAAAGATGTCCTGGATAAAGCAGAACTTTACTACCGTGATATTGCATCTGAACTGGGGTATCCGCGCTATTCGGAATTCTGGACCTGGGATAAGAGGGTTAAGATTTACATATATCCTAACCACGACTCCTTCTTAAAGGCCACAGGCCAACCGCAGTGGTCAGAGGGGATGGCAGATTACAATGCGAAGGCGATTATGAGCTATGCCTGGAGCCAGGGTTTTGTTGATTCCCTCCTCCCGCATGAAATGGCGCATCTGATTTTCAGGGATTTTGTGGGTTTTAAAGGCGAGATACCGCTGTGGCTGGATGAAGGTGTGGCACAATGGGCGGAAAAGCCCAAGAGAGAGCATATAAAGGCCCTGGCCAAGCAGTGTTTTGACAACGATTCTATACTCTCGCTGGAAGACATGATGAAACTTGATATCCGCAAGGTTACGAGCACAGACAGGGTCTATATTCGCTCTACCCGGACCAAGGAGGGCGAGAGGGGGGTGTTATTCTTAAGTGGCGATAATCTGGTCAATACTTATTACCTGCAGTCAGTTTCACTCGTTGGTTTCTTGATCGAGAGGTTCGGTTCGCTCTCCTTTGCGTCTTTTTGCCGAGAGTTACGCGACGGTAAGTCACTTGAACAGGCAATTAGCGGGGCTTATGGCGATCATATGCGTACCTTGGCGGAATTAGAAGATCAATGGAGAGAATACTTGAGTAAGCAATAAGGTAAGGAGGATAAGGATATGCGTAAAAAAGGCTTTACGCTGATAGAATTGATGTTAGTGGTAATAATTATCGGTGCGCTGGTGGCAATGGTGATGCCCAGGCTTACCGGCAGGAGCGAGCAAGCGCGTATTACCGCAGCCAGGGCGGATGTACAGGCTAATATCGCAACAGCACTTAAGATGTACGAAATAGATAACGGGAGTTTTCCTTCTACGGAAGACGGCCTGAATGCCCTGCTCACTAAGCCAGGTTCAGTAAGCAACTGGAACGGCCCGTACCTTGAGAAGAAACCCATAGACCCCTGGGGCAGGGAATACAAGTATAAGAGCCCGGGCGAACACCGTAGCGCGGATTACGATTTATATTCTTTAGGGAAAGACGGCGTAGAAAGCGCGGATGACATTACAAATTGGCAATAACAGAGGGTT
>DATJPP010000086.1:0-3550 GCA_035506355.1 Candidatus Margulisiibacteriota bacterium
CTCGCGGATATCCTTGACCGCGCAACGCAAGAATATGCCGTTCTGGGTAATGACCATGAGTTCGTCATTATCATTAACGGCCTTAAGATTTACTGCCTCGCCGTTCTTATCCGTAACTTTTATATTAATCACGCCCTTGCCTCCACGGCTGGTCAGGCGGTATTCCTCAACTGTGGTGCGCTTGGCAAAGCCTAATTCCGTTACTGTCAAAACCGCAGAATCTTTTTTAGCGATGATCATATCGATAACCTCATCCTTCTTTGCCAGCGATATGGCACGTACACCTTTTGCGCCCCTGCCCATGTCGCGGACCTTCTCCTCCGAGAACCTAAGGGCTTTTCCCTGACGCGTACCAATCAATAATTCCTGCTTCCCGTCGGTAAGCTGCACGCTGACCAGGCCATCCCCTTTTTCCAGGGTAATCCCGATTATCCCTGCTTTTCGCGGATTGCCATAAGCATCCAGCCTGGTCTTCTTGATCTGGCCGAGCTTAGTGAGCATCACCAAATACTTATCTTCGGTAAACTCCTTAACCGGTATGGTAGAGCTGACCTTGGCCCCGGGCTCAATCTGTACCATATTCACAATCGCCTTTCCTTTGGACTGGCGGCTGGCTTGCGGTATCTCATAGACCTTTAACCAGTGCACCTGCCCCTTATCGGTGAATATGAGCAGGTAATCTTTGGTAGAGGCCACAAAAAGATGTTCGATAAAATCTTCTTCTTTGACTTCTGCGCCGGTCACCCCTCTGCCGCCGCGTTTCTGCTTACGGTAGGCGCTCACCGGCAGACGCTTGATATACCCGCCGTGGCTGATGGTCACAACCACATCTTCTTCGGCGATCAAATCCTCTACTTCTAATTCTTCCACTTCTCCCACGATATCCGTCCTGCGCTCATCGCCGTATTTTTTCTTCAAACCCTCCAACTCTTCCTTGATGATCGCCTCAATCTTCTTTTCCGAAGCCAAAATCGCCTTGCAAAGTTCTATCTTCTTCAAGAGCTCCGCGTATTCTGCATCTATCTTATCGCGCTCAAGGGCGGTTAGGCGCTGCAGCTGCATCTCCAGTATCGCCTGGGACTGAATCTCCGAGAGGTCAAATTCTTTCATCAGCCTCTCTTTGGCATTCTCGGTATTTTTGGAGGTCTTAATCGTCTTGATGATGCGGTCTATGAACTTAAGGGCGATCTTTAAGCCCTCTAATATGTGCGCCCTCTTTAACGCCTTATCCAGCTCAAACTGGGTACGCCGGCGGATGACGATCTTGCGATGGTCAATATAATTATCCAGCACCTGGCGCAGGCTCAAGACCTTAGGCCGGTTATTCACCAGGGCGAGCATAATAATGCCAAAGGTAGCCTCAAGCTGCGTGTGCTTAAAGAGCTGGTTTAAAATGATCTGCGGCTCGGTATCACGCTTAAGCTCAACTACTATGCGCATACCGTCCTTATCCGATTCGTCCCGGATATCGGATATCCCCTCGAGCTTCTTCTCCTCTACCAGCGCGGCAATAGCCTCTATCAGGGTTGACTTCTGCACCTGATAAGGTATCTCGGTAACCACGATCAGCTCTTTCCCGTTCTTCTGATGCTCTACCGTCGCTTTGGCGCGGACTAAAAGCTTACCCCTGCCGGTAGCATAGGCATCTTTGATCCCGGCCTTGCCGCAGATAACACCTCCCGTCGGAAAATCCGGGCCCTTCACATAGCGCATCAGGTCTTTAACTTCTGCTTCCGGGTGATCCAGCACATAGATTATGGCATCGGCGATCTCGTTTAGATTATGCGGCGGTATATTCGTAGCCATCCCGACGGCAATCCCGCTTGAGCCGTTGACCATAAGATTGGGTAGCGCTGCCGGTAACAGGAGCGGCTCTTTTAAAGAGGCATCGAAGTTCGGCCCGAAGTTTACTGTTTCTTTATCGATGTCGCCGAGCATATCGTCGGCGATAGCGGCAAGCCTGGCTTCGGTGTAACGCATCGCTGCCGCGGCATCCCCGTCAACCGAACCGAAGTTCCCCTGGCCATCCACCAAAGGGTAGCGCAGGGAAAAATCCTGCGCCATTCTAACCAGGGTATCATAAACCGCCACATCGCCATGCGGGTGGTATTTACCCAGGACTTCTCCGACGATACGCGCGCATTTTTTGTAGGGCTTGGAGTGGTCGAGGCTCAACTCCTGCATGGCGTAGAGGATACGCCGGTGCACGGGCTTGAGGCCGTCGCGCACGTCAGGAAGCGCCCTGCCCACAATTACGCTCATGGCATAATTGAGGTATGAATTCTTAACCTCTTCTTCAATGTTGACCGGGATTATCTTTTCGTTACGGGTATACACTCTTTATCTCCTATACATCCAGGTTCTTCACCTGGTGTGCGTAGTCTTCAATAAACTGCCTGCGCGGCTCAACCTGGTCCCCCATCAAAACCGTAAACATCTTATCCGCTTCTACCGCATCTTCCAGGGCTACCTTTAAAATCGTCCGTTTCTCCGGGTCCATGGTCGTATCCCACAACTGCTGCGGGTTCATCTCTCCTAAGCCTTTATATCTTTGGATATGCATCCCTTTATTTGCCCCTTCTTTAATATAGGCGAGTATCTCCTTGAGAGCAAAGATCTCCTTTTCATCTTTTTCATTGGTTATGCGGTAGAGGGCCTTGGGTTTTTTCCCTGCATCTTTTGTGGAGGCATTCTTCTCCCCAGCTTCGCTGCTGTAGTTTTCAATATCCAACCCCAGCTTGGCTATCTTGACGATGATCTGCTCTATCTCGTGGGCTTCAAATAGCTCCAGCACATCCTGTTCTGCTTCCTTGCCTTCTTTATCCGTAAAATCACCTAATTCCTTATCAGAATAGAAAAAGTGCTCTTTACCCTCCACTTTTACCCTATAAACTGGCATTTTTTTGGTCTTAGGGTGCCTAAAATTGAGATATTTTGCTAAATTTACTCCCTTTTTGTCAAGAATCTTGCCTATTTTTTCTAATTCCACCAATAGATACAAAAGATCTTTAAACTGGTTATCGGTGAAGGTCTTTTTGTCTTTTGTAACCACCAAGCGGTGCCCTTCTCTCCCTAATTCCAAGACTAATTCATCCATCTGCTCTTCGGTCTGGATATATTCTTCACGCTGCCCCCTCTTAATCTTGTATAAGGGAGGCTGGGCAATAAAAACGTGCCCTTCCTCAATCATCTTGGGCATCTGTCGGTATAAAAGCGTCAAAAGCAGGGTGCGGATATGTGAACCGTCAATATCCGCATCTGCCATGAGTATAATTTTAGAATAGCGCAGCTTGGACATATCCAATTCTTCTCCCACCCCCGTGCCCAGCGCAGTAATGATGGTGCGTATTTCATCGTTGGAGAGAATTTTATCTAAGCGGGATTTTTCTACGTTCAGGATTTTACCTTTAATCGGGAGTATCGCCTGAAACCTTCTGTCGCGCCCCTGCTTGGCTGAGCCGCCGGCAGAATCTCCTTCGACAATATACATTTCGCATAATTCCGGATCGCGCTCCGAACAATCCGCCAGCTTACCAGGCAGACCGCCGCT
>DATJPP010000087.1:0-6924 GCA_035506355.1 Candidatus Margulisiibacteriota bacterium
CCTTATCCAGGTCATCGGTGCGCAGGCATCTCTGAGATGTGGTAGCGCGCTTGAAACCGGAGTCATAACCTAAGAATTCTTTTTTGAATTGATTCATCCCAGCGGTAGTGAATAATAACGTGGGGTCATCCGCAGGCACCAGCGAATCGCTATCTACCACCTTGTGTTTCTTTGCCTTAAAGAATTCCAGGAACTTCTCTCGTAAGATATCTGCCGTCATAAATTGTTCAATGCCTCAAGCACGACCTCAGAGGAAAAACCGCGGCGTAAAAGATAGGCGTATATCCTTCTCTTTGCTTTCAGAGGGTCTTCGGAACTTATTTTTTTGAATTTAGAGTTTAATATTCCCTTCACGACCTCTGCTTCAGGATAATCCGCCTTAATCCTTCTTAATTCCCGCTCAATAATCTCCCGGTTTATACCCTTGAGCCTTAGCTCTTCCTTTATTCTCCTTGAACCCAGATTCTTCTTAAGGCGGGAATTAACCCAGGATTTGGCAAAATAACCGTCATCTAAAAACCCTTTGCCTTTCAGGAAGGCAAGGGTGGCATCAATCGTCTCTTCGTCGAATTTTTTCCTTTTAAGCCTCTCGTAAAGCTCGCCCTCGCTGCGCAACCTGAACTTAAGCAGCAGGAAAGAATAAGCCCTGGCTTTTTCTATAGGGGACCTTCTATCCAATATTATTCTTTTTCCTGACTTCCTTCTCTATTTCATCCTGCAGCTTAGGATTCTCTTTGAGGGATTTTATGGCGGCGTCTCTCCCCTGGCCGATCTTCTCATCCTTAAAAGACAACCAGGTCCCGCTCTTTGAGACTACCTCCGTGTTTATTGCCGCATCCAGCACTGCGCCGCTCTTGGCTATCCCTTCATTATGCAGTATTTCGAATTCTGCCTCTTTAAATGGCGGGGCCACCTTGTTCTTGACCACCCTCACCCTGACCCTTCCGCCGACTACCGCATCCCCTTCCTTGATGGAAGCGATCCTTCTGACATCAAGCCGCACCGAAGAATAAAACTTAAGCGCACGCCCTCCCGGCGTAGTCTCGGGGTTACCGAACATGACCCCTATCTTCTCGCGTAACTGATTAATAAAAATAACGCAGGTGCGTGATTTGCTGATCGCCGCAGTAAGCTTGCGCAGCGCCTGGGACATAAGCCGCGCCTGTAAACCCATATGGGAATCTCCCATCTCCCCCTCTATCTCTGCGCGGGGGGTGAGCGCGGCTACCGAATCCACCACTACCAGGTCTACGGCGTTAGAACGCACCAGGGTCTCGGTAATCTCCAGCGCCTGTTCTCCGGTATCCGGCTGAGAGATAAGCAGGTCTTCAAGGTTGACGCCTATCAACTTGGCATAGGTAGAATCAAAGGCATGCTCCGCATCGATAAAGGCGGCTACCCCGCCCTTCTTCTGGTTCTCCCTTATTGCGGTCAAGGTAAGCGTAGTCTTACCCGAGGCCTCGGGGCCAAAGACCTCAACCACCCTTCCGCGTGGAAGCCCTCCGACACCTAAAGCAACGTCAAGGGTAAGGGCGCCGGTAGAGATAGACTCCACGTTAACCCTGGTTTCTCCCCCTAATTTCATTATCGAGCCTTTGCCAAACTGCTTTTCGATCTGGACAAGGGCCAGCTCTAAGGCCTTTTGCCGCTCTGAATTATGCTGTATATCTTCTTTTTTCTTTTCTGTTGCCATTTTATCCTCCGTATAGGTAAATTTTAGGAAATTATTATAACCCAGTTCACTTTATCTGTCAACACATTCATAAGCCAAATTCACCCCCTTTCACAAAAAAATCGCCCTCGCTATAATTGACGTAAGCGCTTCGTATTTCTAACGAAAAGGCTGCCTTGACAGATAAGTCAAAATATGTTAAAGTTAATCACTATGGAAGAATTAAATAAGCTAAAACAGGAGTTAGAGCGCACTAAAACCGAGCTGGGGATACTCTATGAGATCTCTAATGCCATGCGCACTACCTTAAAGCTGGATGAGATCCTTTATATCATCCTCACAGGCGTTACCGCGCATATAGGCTTAGGGTTTAACCGGGCAGTCCTATTTCTTATCAACAACCGGGATAACATTATAGAAGGTAAGATGGGTATCGGCCCTGAAAGCGGAGAAGAGGCAAATCGTATCTGGAACCAGATTGAGGGAGAAAAGATGGACCTGGATGACCTGATCAATGTCTACAAGGTCTCCAATAATGCCCTGGGCTCCGGATTCAGCCGCCAGGTGCAGAACCTAAAATTCTCGCTTCAGGATAAAGATAAAAACCTCCTGGCGATGGCAGCGCTGGAAGGGATGCCTCTGCACTTGACCAAAGAGACTATTCAGAATTTTAAAGATTCTCCCGTAATCACGATGCTCAAGAGTGAAGAGATGATCCTTATCCCATTAAAGGCCAAGGATAAGGTAAACGGGATAATCGTAGCCGACAATTTTGTCACCAAGAAACCGATTACCAAAGATGACATACGCATGCTCATAATGCTCGCTAACCAGGCTGGCCTGGCGATAGAGAACTCCCAGCTTTACGAGAAGACGGTAATGCAGGCAAATATGGACTCTTTGACCGAACTATGCAATCACGGCTACTTCCAATACCTTCTATACACGGAGCTAGAGAAAGCCAAAGCTACCAAGTCGCCGCTTTCATTGGTAATGATCGATATCGACGATTTTAAGGTTTACAACGATACCCTGGGGCATCAGGCGGGAGATAAAATACTGAAAGAGCTGGCTATGCTCCTTAAAAATCAGTCACGCAAGATGGATCATGTCTGCCGCTACGGAGGCGAGGAATTTACAATCATCCTTCCTTTTACCGAAGAGAAAGAGGCTTTCTTGATTGCGGAACGTTTAAGGGAGAATATAAAAAGGCATTCTTTTCTCCACGAGGAGATTCTTCCGAATAAGACATTAACCGCCAGCCTTGGTATCGCCAGTTATCCTAAAAACGGCGCCCTGCCTTCCGAGCTGATTACCGCTTCCGATAAGAACCTCTACGCAGCAAAAAGTAAAGGCAAAGACTCAACCTGCTGTTAAACCGCTTCAGCTACCACATCCTTATCTTCAATCTCTTTTTTAGACTGGGCAAATTTAACCGAAACGATCTTAGAGATACCTGATTGCTCCATGGTGATACCGTACATCACGTCTGCGTTGGCGATCGTCTTTTTGTTGTGCGTGATCACGATAAACTGTGATTGGATGGCAAATTCCTGCAATATCTTTGAGAACCTGTCTACATTGGCCTCATCCAGGGCGGCATCAATCTCATCCAGTATGCAGAAAGGAGAAGGTTTGACCTTAAAGATAGCGAATATCAGGGCGATCGCCGACATGGATTTCTCTCCTCCTGAAAGAAGCAGGACATTTTGCAGTTTCTTGCCCGGCGGCCTGCAGATAATCTCAATACCGGATTCCAGGGGGTCCTGCTCATCGGTCAAGAAGACCTGTGCGTCCCCTCCGTTAAAGAGCACCCGGAAGTAATTACGGAACTCCCCTTTCACTTTTTCAAAGGTCTCCAGGAACATCTGCTTGGTGGTCCGGTTGATCTTGAGTATCGCCTGATGCAGCGATTCCTTGGCGTTATCAAGGTCAGCCTGCTGCTGGGTAAGGAAATCATAACGCTTCTTCAATTCATCGTATTCTTCGATCGCTACCAGGTTTACTGTCCCGTATGAATCGAGCTTACTTTTAAGTTTTTCAATCTCCTGTGAAAGAAGCCCCTCGGTTAGTCCTTCGGTAGGAGGCTCGGCAAGCTCTAAGTCGATTTTGTAGGATTGCATCAGCCTTTCCTTAAGGCTCGAGTATTTGTATTCAATATCCTTATTCTGCATCTGCAGTTCATAAAGGCTGTTCTTTAATGTGTCCAGCTCCACCCTGCCGGACTCTATCTTCTTCACGATATCGGAGGTACCTTCCAGGATAGAGGTATGTTTCTGGTCTGCCTCTTCCAAGAGCAACTCTTTACCCTTGACTTGTTCTGTTGCGCTGATTACCTCTTTCCGGCAAAAGGCTATCTCTTCCTTAAGACTTAGGCTTTTGCTTTCTGTTTCGCGGATCTGTTTTTCGATATTCTCCAGATTGCCCTTATCCGCAGCGTAGGTATCTTCAAGCAATTTCAGGGTAGCTTCATCCGAGAAGACGCGCTTGGCCAGGGCCTCTAACTCTGCCTTACCCTGGGTTATAACCATTAACGCTTCCTCTCGTAACTTGCCATTCGCTGTGATCTCAACCTCTTCCCGGGATATCAGATCCTCCGTATTCCTAAGTTCTTTACTGGATTCATCCAGTCGCCCATTAGAAAGAATGATATTCTGGCCTAAAACTTCCAGCTCTCTCTGCAGGTCGTTTAATTCCAGGAAGATCACTTCTTCCTCCTGATTTATCTTATTGAACTGCTCGATTACCGTCCCCCTGGAAGTTTCCTTATTCGCCAGGGCGATCTCATGAGCGTGTAATTCCTGCCGCAGGGAGGATATCTTTTTATTCAACTCCAGGAGGGCCTCTTCTTTACCCTGTTTCATAAGGGCCGATTCTTCGAGGTTTTCCTTAAGCTTGAGGAGTTTATCCTCGATGTTCTTTGTATCCAACTCAATGGGCTTTGCCTCGCCTGAAAGTTTAAAATACGCCGGGTCAAAATAAGATTTATCCTCATCGCTCAAAGTTACGCGGTCTTTGATTTTTATCACCAGCCCGCTCACGTCTTCGGTGGGTATCTTGTTAAGATAGATTACCGCGTTCATTGACTCACCGATATCTTCATACTTGCTTTTTAATTTTTCAAGGAATTCTTTTTGCGATTCCAGGGTTAACCTCTGTTTCTCCAGTGAAGAGATCCGGGAATTAATCTCATTAAGGCTGTTTTCCCCGGAGTTTATTTGGGCTTCAGAAGCGGTTATATCGGAATTAATGCCAGCAATGATAATCTTGACGCTCTCAAGCTCCCGGGTGATATTATCGAGGCTACTTTGCGTAATGGACTTCTCCTCAAAAACCTTGGCCTTTTCTATATCCAGCCTCTTCTTGCGCGCCTGATAGACCTGCTCTCTGGAAGCGAAATCGTTGATTTCATTTTTAATCGAGGCTATCTTGGAGGTCAGGTCAAGGATAGCCTGTTTGGATCTTGAGATCTGCTCAAGCGAATCCTTTATGGTCAGGGCTAGGCGATTGAGCTCTTCCTCTTTTGCTCCCAGCATCAGTTGTTTCTCCTCCATATTGCCTCTGATGCCGGCGTATTCCTCCCTTACTTTATTCAACTTCTCTTCATCCAACAGGATCTTATTGCGGGCCTGCTCAATCTGGCCTGCGAGGTAAACCTTGCCGGCCTCAAGCTCATCTATCCTTTCTTGATTAAAACTTATATGCTCGCTATTCCTGGTCACCTGGTTCTTTAAATTAAGCAACTCGTTCCTAAAAAGCATTATCTTTTCTTCCAGGGTTTTGAGCTCCGACTGGCTGCTGGAGATGGCCAACTCCTGGGTCTTGATCTCTTCAAGAAGGGCCACCTCCTTAGTCTCCATAGACTTAAGCTGGTTAATGAGAGCATCTTTCTGGCTCAAGAGCTCCCTCTTTTGCATAACTGAAAAGTTTATCTCTTTGCCCTTTAACTCCTCAAAGACCTCTTTGTACCTGCGCGCCTTACTTGCCTGCCTTTCAAGACTACCGATCTGCCGCTTAACTTCTACTATGATGTCATTAACTCTTAAAAGGTTTTGCTCAGTCTCTTCCAATTTTCTTAGAGTCTCTCGTTTCTGCGCCTTATACTTGGTAATCCCGGAGGCCTCATCGAAGACCAGCCTCCTGTCTTCCGGGCGGGAACTCAAAACCAGATCAATCTTTCCTTGCGCAACGATAGAATAACTCTCGGCCCCTATCCCGGTACCAAGGAGTAAATCCAGTATATCCTTTAATCGAACCTGGGTCTTATTCAGAAGATATTCGCTCTCTCCCGAACGGAAGAGCCTGCGGGTAATGGCTACCTCGGGATAGTCGACATTAAAAAATTTATTTTTGTTATCGAAGGCCAGGGTGACTTCGGCCATCCCCAGCGCTTCTTTGGAGTCTGTGCCGTTAAAAATCACATCCTGCATATCCGAACCGCGCAGAGATTTTGCCGATTGCTCTCCCAGCACCCAGCGGATACTATCAAAAATATTCGATTTACCGCAACCATTCGGGCCGACTACGGCTGTAATCCCGGGTTCAAAATTCAGGATGGTTTTATCGCAAAATGACTTAAACCCTACTAGCTCTAATCTTTTAAAGTACATGCTTGTTCCTCCCTAATGTAGAGATCTATTCTCAATCCAGGCGTCAATTTTATCTTTTTTAAAACGCCACTGCCCTACCAGTTTTACCGCAGGTATCTTGTTGTGTTTCAACCAGTCGTAGATAGTCCTGCGCGTAACCTTAAGATAATCCGAAAGATCCTCAATAGTCATTAAACCGCCGTTTATCATCAAATCTCCCAAGTTTTACAGAGTGGTTTCATTATAAAAAACAAAACTCTATTTGTCAAGGAAAATATTTACATTCTTTGACATATATATGTAATAAGGTTTGTTATTGCGAAAATAGATGCTAAGCTATGAGTTTTTTCTGGTGGGATTAGAGATGGCGCATCTGCACTTCGATCGTCCTTAATACCAATGGGATAGGTTTTATTTTCTTTCCTTCAATCCTCAGTCCGCTCCTATCATTATGGTCATTCCAGACTACTACTGCCTTAACCGGCAACTCTTCTTTGCTGTCTATGATCTGGATACAGATATCCAGTTTGGTACCAACGGGAAATTGTCTCTTGCTTAAAATACCTAATCCATCGGAACTGATATCATGGGTTTTGAATATCTCTTCACTCTCGGATGCAGGAGCAGAATAATGTACGGGGATCTGCACCTGGAACCTGCTTG
>DATJPP010000088.1:0-4500 GCA_035506355.1 Candidatus Margulisiibacteriota bacterium
TTTTACAAACCGTACACTCAAATTCAATAAACTCTCGCATACCTTTTAACTTTTGAGATTGTCTCCTCGAGAATTAAAGCTGGAGACGGGAATTGAACCCGTGACCCCGTCCTTACCAAGGACGTGCTCTGCCAACTGAGCTACTCCAGCAAAACGGGATGCCCAGCCGACTTATAAAAATTCCATAGTAAAAAAAACCCACCTTAAGAATTTAGTTAAAAATTCTTACCCGTTTTACTACTAAAAATCGTGCTTGATTATACCGGGGTTTTAGTAGAACAAAAAGTATATATTAATTTCTTCAATTTGTCAACCTTTTTTTTCTTTTTTTAGAGGTTTGCCAGGTCAGCAAAGTTTTGCAGGGTAAGCTCCTGCGGACGGGTATTTTTATTTATGGAGTATTCGCGGAAGAAACGCTCTAATTTTTCAAGCGGGACTATATCTCTCAGGCTGTTCCTCAGGGTTTTGCGCCTTTTATTGAATGAGCTCCTTATCAATTTAAAAAATACTCCTTCATCCTTCACCTTAACTGCGGGCTCCTCGCGAACCAAAAGACTCAGGAAGCTTGAATCGACTTTCGGCGCAGGGTAAAAGGAGTTTTTTTTGATTGAAAAAATAATTTCGGGTTCAAGGTAATATTGGATGAAACAGGCAAAGGAACTGAAGTTGCTTGATCCCGGGCGAGCCACCAGCCTGTCAGCGAATTCCTTTTGCACCGTCAGGAATATTCGGCTAATCTTGCCTCTTGAATTAATAAGCTTCTCCAGTATCGGGCTGGAGATGTAATAAGGGATGTTCCCGATAACCTTAATCTTCGAAGAGCTTCTCTTGAAGTACTTATTAATGTCAAAGTCCAGGATATCTTTATTTATCAGTTTGACGTTACCCTGGCTACTGAAGAGGGCCTTCAGGTATTGATATAAATCTTTATCCAGCTCGACCGCGTAAAGCCGTTTCGCTTCTTTTGCGATTAACGAGGTAAGCTCTCCCCTGCCGGGGCCGATCTCAAGTATTAAATCCGAAGGCTGAATAGCGCATGAGCGCAGGATTTTATTCTGGATATTCCTGTCAGTGAGGAAGTTTTGTCCTAGTCTTTTCTTAGGTTTAACGTGCATCTGATGGCTAATTTGATCGACTCTATCATTGAAGCGGGGTCAATTAAGCCTGTCTTATAGGCTATATCAAAGGCTGTGCCGTGCAATGGAGAAGTCCTGATAAAAGGCAGGCCCAGGGTTAGGTTCACTCCTGATGAGCTGCCTAAGGCCTTAAGCGCGATAAGCGACTGGTCATGATAAACCGTGACCGCGCAATCAAAGAGTTTATTTTTGACTTTTAGTATCGCCGTATCTGCGGGGAGTGGGCCCTCAATGTATCTGACCCTGCTCTTCAATTCCTTTATAGCCGGTATGAATACCTCTTTTTCTTCGCCTCCGATGATACCTCCGTCAGAAGCATGGGGATTTAAGCCGCAAACGACTATGCGCGGTTCCTTGATCAAAAAGAGTCTTTTTAGTGAAGAATGCGCAGATAGCACTACTTCCTTTATGCGCTCCCGGGTTATCCTGCGCGAAACGTCTTTTAAAGGTATATGCCTAGTCAGAAGGATGGTCTTTAAATATCTGTTCAAAAGCATCATCTCGGTATTTTTGACTCCGGTTTTTTCGGCAAAATATTCGGTATGCCCGGTATAAGGAAGGCCTGCCAGGGAGATTGCTTCTTTTGAGATAGGGGCGGTGACTAAACAATCTATCCTGCCGCGGGAAAGTAGTTCCATCGCCTTATCCAGATACTCTATGGAAGCCCTTCCGTATTCCGGACGGATATGCCCAAAAGAGAAATTTCTTAATCTTATATTTTTTAAATCCATCAAAACCAAATTTGGCGGCATTCTGGCCTTGACCGCCCTGCTTAATACGCCGCGATCTCCGATAAGGATGAATTCGGCTTTTCCTTTGAATCCGGCGATAGATTTTAAGACTAAGGCAGGGCCTATACCTGAGGGATCTCCTATGGTAATGCCTATTTTAATCTTGGGAGATTTTGATATAGGATTTCTTCTTAAGCTCATCTAACCACTTGGTTAATGTTTCCTGCATCTTCTTCTCCATGAGATACTGGGAGATATTCTCTTGGACTTGCGCCAAAGTAAGTTGCGCGGGGGGGACTATGTTTTCCACCATAAAAACGTAGTATTTGTCATCTATCTTTTGAACTTCGGAGACATCTCCAATTTTGAGATTAAAAACAATCTCCGCTATCTCCTTCTTTAGCTCAGTGGCCTTGTTGACCTCGATTTTATTGACCGAGGCCTGGTAACGGGAAGCAAGATCAGCGATTTTTCCCCCTTCCCTTAAACTGCTGGCAAAGGCCTTAGCCGAATCTTCATTATCCAGGGTCACCGCTTGAATGATGCGCTTTTCAGGGGAGACGAATTCCTGCGTATTCTGATTATAAAAACGGGTCACTTCTTCCGGGCTTATACTGATATTCTGTCTAACATTCTTATCTACCTCTGAAACCATCAGGAGTTGCTCCCTGATCCTATTCTCCACATCTGCCAATACTAATCCCTGGCGCAAGAGGTCATTCTGAAAATCGCCATCCGTTGGATAGCGTTTGCGGATATCGTTTATCCTTCCCTTTACCCTCGCTTCATCCAGCTTAATCCCCTCTTTTTTTGCTTCTTGCAGGATAAGACGGTCTTCGATCAGCTTATCCAGAAGATCCGCTTTCATTGAACCGATCTTCTCCTCCGTTTCCTCTTGGGAATATTGGCGGGAGAACTGCAGGCGCATAAAATTAAGGAAATCCGCCAGGTCCTTCTGGGTGATGATATCGTTATTTACCACGGCGATTATTTTATCCTGGGCAAAACAGAAGTTTAAGCTTAAAGTTCCGAAAACCATTAAATAAATGCCCAGTAAAACGCAGATCCTGTAGTTTTTCATTTCTCAACCGCTTTCTTGCAATTATTGACCGCTTCTCTTAAGAGGCGGCAGTAGAGATCAAAACCTACCGCCTGGATAAAACCGTGCTGTTGAAGCCCGAGAAGATTTCCTGCTCCCCTTATCTCCAAATCCTCCATGGCAATATTAAATCCGGCGCCCAAGTGAGAATAATTCTGTATTGCCTCTAACCTTTTCCTTGTCTCGCCCTCAAAAGAGGCATTCTTAGGTATCAAAAAAAAGGCAAAGGCCCGTCGGGTGAACCGCCCTACCCTCCCGCGCAACTGGTGCAGGTCGGATAAACCAAAGGTATGGGCGTTATTAACGATGATGGTATTGGCGTTGGGGATATCTATCCCGGACTCGATAATCATCGTGCTTATTAGCACGTCAACCTGGCCTGAAATAAAACCGGACATCACCTCTTCCAGTTCCCTGGGGTGCATCTGTCCGTGTCCTACGGCTAAGCTGATGTCTTTGGGTAATATACCCGAGAGCCTCTCCCTTACTTTTTCTATATCCTGGACGCGGTTGTGCAGAAAAAAAACCTGTCCTTTACGCGCCTTCTCCCTGATGATTGCCTGTTGAATCAAATCATCGTCATATTCTACCACAATAGTCTTGATAGGCAACCTATTTTCTGGGGGCGTATTAATCAGCGAAAGGTCCTTTGCCCCCATCAGCCCCATATATAGTGTTCTGGGTATGGGGGTAGCGGTAAGAGTCAAAACGTCGGTGGTCAAGCGCAATTTTTTAAGTTTTTCCTTGGCCTTTACCCCGAAACGCTGCTCTTCATCGACGATCACCAGGCCCAGGTTTTTAAAAACTACGTCGTCAGACAAGAGGCGGTGCGTCCCGATTACGATATCTACGCTGCCGATATTCAGGCCTTCTATGATCCTTTTCTGTTCCCCCTGGGTCTTGAACCTGGAAAGCATCGCCAGGTTCACGGGGAATTCTTTGAGCCGGGATGCGAAATTCTGGTAATGCTGCTCTGCCAGAATAGTGGTGGGCACAAGATAGGCTGCCTGCCTGTTACCCATCACTGTCTTAAAAGCAGCGCGCATCGCTACTTCGGTCTTGCCGTATCCAACATCACCGCAAAGCAGCCTGTCCATGGGGTGGCTGCTCTCCAAATCATTTTTTACCTCCTGGGTAGCCTTTAGCTGGTCAGGGGTCTCTAGATAAGGAAAGGTCTTTTCAAAGTCTTTCTGCCATGGGGTATCAGAGGAGTAAGGTGTTTTTCCGGAGCTCAAACGCATTGCCTGCAGAGTTAAAAGTTCCCAGGCCATCTTCTGGATCCCCTTCCTTGTCCTTTCTTTTGTCCTTAGCCATTCTTTGCTGCGCAGGCTGTAGAGACGCGGCCTTTTGGCATGGAAGGCGATATATTTCTGCACCAGATGCATCTCTTCTACCGGCAGGTAGAGCTTCTCCTGGTTCTCGTATTCAATAACCAGATGGTCCTTATACTTATCATTAATCTTAATCTTGTTAATCCCCAGGAATTTCCCTACCCCATACTGGTTATGCACTACGTAATCGCCGGTATTTAAAT
>DATJPP010000089.1:0-4206 GCA_035506355.1 Candidatus Margulisiibacteriota bacterium
ATATCTTTGTCGCAACACTCAACCAGGTTAACCTGATCCTCTCGGTAGTCACCCCGGACATACTCTCGATCTATCAGACCAAGTGGTCTATGGAGACCCTTGAGTCGCTGCATTTTCCTTTGAAGATGGTCAAGATCGTCCTTAACAGAGCAGAATCAACTTCCAGTATCAGCTGGCAGGAGGTGCGTATCAGCCTGCCAGTGGATATAATCGCGCGCATACCTTCCGACGGGAAAGTCGTAGGCCAGTCTACCAACAGGGGGATACCGGTGGTGGTGGATAACCCCAAGACTAAATTTTCCCTGGCGATTAAAAAACTAAGCACATTCCTGGTCAGCGAAGGAGAAGAGCTGTTTGTCTCCCGCTCTACCCTGGATAAATTGAATCCCCAGGGGATGCTTTTAGAAAAGGAAGGCAAATTCTGGAGCCAGTACGGGATCTCCGATACTGCCTCAGAGCAGGCTCCTTCCACGCATACCAGTGAAGTAATAAACCTGAAACGCAGGATTTATAACCGTCTGATCGAGGACCTGAACCTCAAAAAGATGGACCTGCAAGACTTCAGCGACGTAAAAAAGATGAAGGGCTTAAGGGCTAAAGCCGAGAGCATAGTCGCCAATATCCTTCTTGAGGAGGCAGGCAGTTTCATCGCGTCTACGGATTCGCGCAGAAGGCTGATCAAGGATATACTGGATGAGGCGCTGGGGTTAGGTCCGCTGGAAGAACTCATTGCCGATGCCAACATAAATGACATCTTGGTTAATAACAAGGACGAGATTTATGTCGAACGCAACGGAAAAATCGAACTTACCAAAAACAAATTTATCTCCAATGAACAGGTCAGGACGATAATAGAGCGCATCATTGCCCCTCTAGGCAAACGTATAGATGAATCTACTCCTATGGTGGATGCACGTCTTCCCGACGGCTCGCGTATTAACGCAATTATACCGCCACTTTCTTTGACCGGCCCCACGCTTACCATCAGGAAATTCAAGAAAGAGATTTTTGACGTGAATAACCTGATTGGCGCAGGGACCTTGAACGCCCACATGGGGGAATTTCTTAGGGCCTGCGTTATCGCCCGTAAAAATATTATCATATCGGGAGGTACGGGAAGCGGCAAGACCACTACCCTTAACATTATCTCGGAGTTCATCCCGGAGAACGAACGCATAATTACCATTGAAGACGCCGCAGAGCTCCAGTTGCACCAGGAGCATTGGGTGAGGCTCGAGCCAAGGCCGGCCAACGTCGAAGGGAGGGGCGAGATCAGTATCCGTGAGCTTTTCAGGAATACCCTGAGGATGAGGCCGGACAGGATAATCATCGGTGAATGCCGCGGCGTAGAAACCCTGGATATGCTCCAGGCGATGAATACCGGCCACGACGGCTCTATGACTACGATACATGCCAACTCTACGCATGATGTTTTGGGCAGGCTGGATTCGATGATCCTTATGGGAGGCATTGAGTTGCCCGTAAGGGCGATCCACGAAATGATAGTTGCGGCAATAGATTTAATCATTCACCTGGAGAGGCTCTCCGACGGTACCCGTAAGGTAACCCAGATTACGGAAGTAGCCGGGATGAAAGATGACATCCACATAGATATCAAAGATATATTTTTATTCCAGCAGACCGGCATAGATAGCCAAGGCAAGGTGCTGGGAGAATTCCGCGCTACCGGGTACGTCCCCTCTTTCCTTGATAACATGAAGACAAAAGGCGTTATCCTCCCCTTGTCTTTATTTCAAAATCCCTAGTCTTAATGAAGATTACCAATAATAATAAAGGCAGCATCCTGGCAGAAGAAGTTATTCTGGCGGATACCCCAGCCAAGAGGATAAAGGGCCTCTTAGGAAAGAAAGAGGAGGATTTCTCTGAAGGCCAGGCCCTGATTCTAAAGCCCTGCAACTCCATACACACATTTTTTATGAACTTTACCATTGATGCCTTATTTGTAGACCAAGAAAACAGGGTAATAAAGGTTCTCCCCTATTTAAGGCCATTTCGCCTCAGCCCTATAATATTTCAATCTCTCTTTGTGGTTGAGCTTCCTGTAGGCGTTATACAAGCCACCCATACTCAAGAAGGCGACTACCTTACCTTAGAATAGCCTCTTGAACAATGTCCAATCTAAATCTGCTTGACAAAAATGAAAAGAAGTAGTATGCTTTAATTGACTTAACAAATGTCCATTCTGGAGGACTTATGGGTGTTATTTATAAATTAAAACCAGAATTAAAGGAATTTGTCCTACAGAAGAAGAAAGAAGAGCCTAATTTAAGTTGCAGGAATCTAGCCAGCCTTGTAACTGAGAAATTTCAAATAAAACTCTCTAAATCCTCGGTTAATTCTTTATTAAAAAGCTCAAATTTAAGCTTGCCGGTGGGTAGGAGGAAGAAGAAGCGCAGATTAAGGGCGATGCTTCCTCCCTTGGTCCCCCCTGTTATTATACCTGATAATCCACCTGTTATCCCTATCCCTGAGC
This sequence comes from Candidatus Margulisiibacteriota bacterium, assembly GCA_035506355.1. Taxonomy (GTDB): domain Bacteria; phylum Omnitrophota; class Gorgyraeia; order Gygaellales; family Profunditerraquicolaceae; genus DATJPP01. The sequence goes on from DATJPP010000089.1 coordinate 2,495, forward strand.
CGGCTCATCCTGTCCTAACTCCTCAACCTCCTATAACCCCTATCCCTGAGCCGCCTGTTTTTACCACCAGGCCTGTCATCCCCGAGGTAACCCCTGAGCCTGCGCCCCCAGCCTTTCCTAGGATCCCCGTCGGAGAAGTGGTCCCTGGACTGGTTATATTGAAGGCAGCGGATTACCTGGTAAAAGGGAGTTATTACATCTCTGAAGTGCTCAAGAATCGGCTAAATTTAGAGAATAAGGATATGCTTCCTAATACCGAGGCGCTTCTTTATCTGCCTTTCTTCAACTTCAAGGTAGATCCTGAGCTATGCGCCCTGGTCAATAAAGAGCTCTCTCAAGAGGAGGTCTCGTCATATCTTCATACTTTAGAAGGAGTTAGGACCCTACCCGTTGAGGTATTCCGGATTATTACCAATATATTTCAAGAGGTGCGCTGCTTAAAAATATACCTTTCCGATGGAGGTGTTTTTTACCTTGACGGGCAGTGGCATACTGTTTGGTCAAGCTTCCATACCCCCTACGACTTTTCTGCAACTGTATACAATGTAAAGAGTTACATAAACAAATACTTTCAGGAAGATAAACCTCTGGTACTTTTTATGGCTCCGGGCTATGATGTTCCTACTGAAGAATTCTTCAATTTTATTCTTGGTTGGGATGGCCAAAATAAGGAGATCCATAAGATAGCCCTTTATAGCAATAAACTCGCAGAGATAGAAGTTATCAGCGTTGCCCAGGCTAAAAAACGCCCCTTTATCTTTGGCCTATGGCCTTGGCAATTCGCAGCTTACCGTAAGGTCAAGGCAAACGGAGAATTCCGGCCTTTTTCTTTTGCGCCCCTGAAATTAAGCTTATACCTAGCTGAAATAGAGCTTGAATTGTCGCAACCCAATATAAATAAGAAGGTTACGATAAAAGGCTGTATCTTAAAAAATAGCCCTAAAGATAAGGCAAGGATCGTTATTCTAAGCAATCTTTTCTCACAAGGCATTGGTGCTGAAGAAGTTGTGGACATATACCTTAGCCATTGGCCCAATTTAGAGGAGTCTTTCCAGGATTTTAGCCGTAAGACCGAACTTTTTACCTATACCGCAGACTCCCAAAGCTATTTTTCGACCGAGAATTTTGTTCTTAATAAAGATGCCTATCAGGCTAAGGAAGGTTTCTTCCAGGAATACCTGAAGATCCTGGATGAATATGTGCGTTGGCACTTCCTTCCCCGGGGGTATGAAACCAAGGATTTTTTGGCGGTAAAGGAGCGTTTTTATAACCTTAAGGGCAGCATAAGGAAAGAGAAAGGCATAACTTTAATTAACCTCCCGGGTGATAAGGACCTTCAATACGCCTGCCGCAGGATAAACGAAAGGGAGATTATCCTGAGCCCGCAAGAAAGGCTCTGGCTGACTGTGGAGTGAGAAAGCGTTTTCATAATAAAGGGGAATTGTTATTGACATTCTCGCGCATAAATGTTATATTTTTAGTGCAACTTTAAAGACGGCAACGAAAACGCAAGGCTTAAGGTTATTTATCTTAAGCTCTGCAAAGCCACGGGACGATGCTCGTCTAAAAAGAGGTATTATAAGTGGTAGTCTTAGGGTCAGACGAGATTGCGTTAACCGGGTTAGCGAAAGCCGATAAGTCTTTTGTAGCTCGGTTTTTTATTTTAAGGAGTTCAGCCATGGCTTTAAAAAAGTATTCGATGGAGGCCTCTC
>DATJPP010000090.1:0-3621 GCA_035506355.1 Candidatus Margulisiibacteriota bacterium
GATAATACATTCGATGGTAGAATTTATTGACGGGGTAGTTATGGCGCAGCTTTCAGTTACGGATATGCGCATACCTATACAATACGCCTTGTCATATCCTAAAAGGCTTAAGAATACCGCGCAGCGGCTGGATTTCTTTAAGCTCAAACAGCTTAATTTCTTCCGCCCGGACTTTAAAAAGTTTCCCTGCCTGGCGCTTGCTTATCGTGCGGCTGAAGAGCTGGGGACGATGCCTTGCGTGTTGAATGCCGCTAATGAAGTAAGCGTCGCTTCATTTCTTGAGGGTGGGATTAAATTTACTTTAATACCCGCGGTCATCTCCCGGGTGATGGATAAACACAGGAATATTAAAGAGCCTCTCCTTGAAGATATCTTGGAAGCAGATTCCTGGGCTAAGAGCGAGGCGCTGAAGATCATCGGAGGTTGGAATTAAAATATGTTAGGCCTGCTGGTTTTTATCTCAACCCTGGGGGTATTGATCGTCGTGCATGAATTCGGGCATTTCATCTTAGCCAAGGCGGTCAAGGTTAGGGTGGAGAAATTTTCCCTCGGCTTGGGCCCGCAGTTCTTCAAGAGGAAGAAAGGCGATACGGATTATTGTTTAAGCGTTTTTCCCGTGGGAGGTTTTGTAAAGTTAGCCGGGGATAACCTGGAAGAATTCAAGGGGGGTCCGGATGAATATTTTTCCAAGCCCCCGGGGAAGCGTTTCTGGATAATATTTGCCGGGCCGTTTTTAAATTACCTGCTGGGGATAATAATTTTATGGCTTATCTTTTTTGCAGGATACCCTACCCTTACCACAAAGGTAGGGGGGCTGCTTAAGGATTTCGGCGCAGAGAAGGCCGGTCTCCTGGCGGGAGATACCGTCATTGCCATAGACGGGAAAAAGGTGAAATATTGGGAAGAATTGCAGAAGACGGTCCAGAGTAAGCAGGGAGTGGATAAGGTCACGCTTACTATTCTAAGGGATAAACAGGAGAGCTCCCTCGTAGTTTCTATCAGGGAGAAACAGCTGGAAGATGGGATGGGAGGAAAACGCAAGGCCGGGATCTTGGGGATAACCCCTGATTACGATTCTATATTGAAGGTAAGGTATGGCCTGGGGGAATCATTTTTGCTCAGCGTCACCAAGGCCTGGGACCTTACGCAGGCTACCTACCAGGGTTTATGGCGGATGATCTGCGGAAGGGTCTCTATCCGCGATTCGGTAACCGGACCGTTGGGGATATTTTATATTACCTCTAAGACCGCCAGCTTAGGCATAACCGCGCTATTGCATCTGATCGCGGTATTGAGCATAAGCCTGGGGATATTTAATCTCCTTCCCTTACCGGTATTAGACGGCGGGCATATCTTTTTATTGATGGTTGAAAAGATCAGGGGGAAGGCCTTAGGGTTAAAGGCAGACCAGTTTATCAACCAGGCCGGGGTGACCCTGATTATTTCTCTGGCCATATTCGTCACCTATAACGATATCGTCAGGCTCTTCGGCGATAAAATATCCAAGCTATTTAGGTAGTAGAGATATTTTATGAAGATAAAAAGGCGTAAGTCTCGGGTAGTTAAGATCGGTAAAATCCTTATCGGGGGGAATAATCCGGTAGCCATCCAGTCAATGGCCAAGAGCAAGACCTCGGATACAGAGAAGACAATACGGCAGATAAATGAGCTTGCAGGGTGCGGCTGCGAGATCGTGCGCCTGGCGGTAAAGGATATGGCGGATGCTCGGGCGATTAAGAAGATTAAAGCCGGGACTAAATTGCCGATAGTGGCGGATATCCATTTTAACTGGCAGCTGGCGTTGGGCGCGATTGAGTCCGGCGCGGATAAAATAAGGCTTAACCCCGGGAATATTTACCGCGCGAATGAGGTCAGGGGTATTATTTCGGCATTAAAGGATGCCAAGAGGGTGCTGCGCGTAGGGTTGAATTCCGGCTCTGTAAAATATTCCGGCTCCCGGCTTTCTATGGCGGATAAATTAGTTAAGAGCTGCCTGGATTATATTAAGCCCATCGAAAGGCTAAAATTTTACGATATCGTCATCTCGCTTAAAGCCTCAACGGTGCTGGATACGATAGAGGCCTACCGCAAGATAAGCAAGGTTTGCGATTATCCCCTGCATTTAGGGGTCACGGCCACGGGTTCCCCTGCATCGGGAGCGGTTAAGTCCAGCATTGCCCTGGGCAGCCTGCTGCTTGAGGGTATCGGGGATACGCTGAGGGTCTCGCTTACCGATGAGCCGGCGCAAGAAGTAAAGGTCGCCCAGTATATTTTAAGGGCCTTAGGCTTGCGCAGTTTCGGGGCCGAACTGATCAGCTGCCCTACCTGCGGCAGGTGCGAAGTGGATTTGGTGAGCATCGTAAAAGAGCTGGAAGATAAATTACCGGTTAACGGCAAAACTTCTCCTGTAAAGGTCGCGGTAATGGGTTGCGTAGTCAACGGCCCGGGAGAGGCGAAAGAGGCGGATATCGGGGTGGCTTTCGGAAAAAAAGAGGGCCTCTTCTTTAAGCACGGCAGGCCGCTTAAGAAGATATCTTTTTCAAATTGCGCTGATCTCCTGTTAAAAGAACTGAAGAGTTTGTAAAAATAAAAGGGGAATTAAAAATGCTTTGGTCAAAAACTTTTATCCCGACTTTAAAAGAGAACCCGCAGGAAGCGGAATCGGATAGCCACAGGTTATTATTGCGCGCCGGCTTAATCCGCATGCTTATGGCCGGTGCCTATTCTTATCTGCCCCTTGGCCTTAAGGTGCTCAATAATATAGAAAGGATCATCCGCGAAGAGCTGGATAGCGTAGGGGCGGCAGAGGTTTTGTTACCCGCGCTGCAACCGATAGAATTGTGGAAAAAGTCGGGGAGGGATAAAGATATCGGGGAAGTGATGGTGCGTTTCACCGACAGGAGGGGGAGAGACATCGGTTTAGGCCCGACCCACGAAGAGGTGATCACCGACCTGGTAAAGAATAACTTATCATCTTACCGGCAGCTGCCGATAATCCTCTATCAGATACAGACGAAGTTCCGCGATGAGCTGCGCCCGCGTTTCGGCCTGGTGCGCGCCTGCGAATTTATCATGAAGGATGCCTACAGCTTTGACCGCGATGAGGCCGGATTGGATAAGAACTACCAGCTCATCTTTGAGGCCTACCAGCGCATATTTAAGAGGTGCGGGCTGCATACGGTTACTACCGAGGCAGACTCGGGGGTAATGGGAGGAAAGGTCTCGCATGAGTTTATGGTCCCTGCTGAGAGCGGGGAAGACGTAATCCTCTCCTGCCCATCCTGCGGTTTTGCCGAGACCTTCGCCGGTAAAGAGAAAGAGAATTGCCCTAAATGCAAGGGGCCTTTAAAGAAACTGAACACCATTGAAGTCGGCCATATCTTTAAATTAGGAACGAAGTACAGCGTGAGCCTGGGGGCAAATTTCCTGGATTCAGACGGGAAGCAGAAAGCGGTGATCATGGGTTGTTACGGGATAGGCGTTTCCCGCCTCATCTCCGCGGTCATCGAGCAGAACCATGACGCTAATGGCATTATCTGGCCGGAGGAAGTCACTCCCTATAAGGCGCTCATACTCCCCTTGGAGGTTTCGGATAAGAGGTGCCTGGAGACAGCAAGAGGG
>DATJPP010000091.1:0-4026 GCA_035506355.1 Candidatus Margulisiibacteriota bacterium
TATATTAACGTTATTTCCGATAACCTTGGCATTTTTTTCATCAATAGGCTCAAGCAAGTCCTTTTTAACGAAAGAAGGGGCATTCGCCGGCAGCCTTATTTTGTACCAGTCGTATTGCTCCTGGATGACCTCTATATAGTCTCCTCTATTGACGATGCAGATGGAGTCGGATCCTGCGGTTGAGTCTGTGCGCACGTTTATATTATTTGAGCTAATTTGGCCCTGGAAGAGATATGGTGCTTTAGCCTCTTCTGCCGGTAATGCACTTCCCGCGCAAGAAACGGCCAGTATGAGGTTCAGGAGTATCTTATTAGCTGTAGACATAAAGGTCCTTATTTTTTGGTTGCGGCGCCTTTGGTAGGGGCCTGTTCTTTTGTTGCCGCGGGAGCGGCTGCTGCGCCTTCTGCGGGAGCGCCTTCAGCTGCTGCCTTCTCAACCTTTTCCTTCTTAATCTTTATTCTGATGGTCTTGATCTTTGGCAGGCCGTAGACGTCATCGCCTTCTTTCCAATGGCCCTTCTCCATCATCGTTCTGATGCGTTCAGTGCGTTTTAATACAGACCGTTGTTTTTTGTCCTTATCCGAAGAAGCTAGTGAGGGATGTATCGACACTTTTATAACCTCCTTATGTAGCAGCTCTGGTAACGCTTTTTAAGTTGTGAAAGTAGCGGTTGCGCTGCTTCTTTGTTGGAAAAATTGCCTACACAGACTATCGTATAATCGCCTTTTGCCAGCACCAAAGGCGTAAGCCCGTTATTTTTTAACGACTGCGCTTCTTTTTGCGCGAGGGATTTTGTCTTGTAGCTTGCCAGCTGGATAGTGTAAGTCCGGATGTACTCCATCACAGCCGGCTGTTGGGCAACGTTATTAGCCGCGGGTAAAACCGGCTTGGTCAATTTCTGCGGCGCCAACTTCGGTGGAACAGGCTGGGTTGTCTTTGCCAGATCGAGCTGGGTATTGTTCCTTGCCAGGGCGCTTCTTTTCCCCTTCTCTACTCCCAGAGAGAAAGAGATGATGCATAACACGGAAACGGCGATAATCGTCATAATCGCCTTTTCGTACCCTAAGATATTATCCAGAAAACCCCTGTTTTTGTTCCTTAGGGTTATGTTATCTTTGCCTTGCGCAAATAGTTCCAGTTGTGGATTATTATTCTTTTCCATCTCCTCAAATTATTTATTATATATCTTTTTCTCGTCAGTTTTCAAGTAAATTTTTGTGTTTACTGTTTTTATCGCCTTTAAGAAGGCCTCCACTATCTTGGGGTCGAACTGCGTCCCGCTCTTTTTCTTGATCTCTTTTATGGCTGAGGGGATATTCATCCGTTCCCGGTAAGGCCTGCCGTATACCATCGCCTCAAAGGCATCTGCCACTGCCATGATCCTTGCACCCTGGGGTATTTGGCCTTTTTTAAGCCTCGAAGGGTAGCCTGTGCCGTCGAATTTTTCGTGATGGTGCATGATTATGGGTATCACCGGTTTTAGTATCTGGAAAGAACGCAGTATTTGTGCGCCTTTTACCGGATGAGTCTTGATGATACTGTATTCCTTAGGGGTAAGCTTGGTGGTCTTGGTAAGTATTTCAAGCGGAATATCGGCTTTGCCCGTATCATGCAGGAGGCTGGCGTATTTGAGGCTTTCTATCTGTTTTTCATCCAAACGCATCTGGTGGGCAATCGCGGTGACTAGGCGGCTAAAATATGGAGAATGCGTGTATTCTTGCGGGACCCTTGTATCCAGCAGGGTTACCAGGGATTTGATGCTGCCCAAGACTATTTTTTGCTGTTCTTCATAGAGCTGCAGGTTCTTAATTCCTATTATACCCTGCTCGACGATGGTCATGAGCATCTCCTGATTAAATAGATCAAAGGGCGGCAGGTTCTCGTTGCGTTTGATGACGATCAGCCCGATTATATCTTCGCAAATCATGGGGATTGCCAGGGTGTTATCTTTTCTTATCGCAGAGAGCGTCCTTAATATCTTTTTTTCAAGTCCGTTTGAAATCTTCTGTTTTTTGTCAAAGATAAGCTTCTTTTTATTGGAGATCTGGCATTTCAGGGTGGAATACTTCTTGGTGGAGTCCAGCAGCATTATCTGGCAATACTGGGAATTAAATATCTGGCATATCAGCCTGCTTAAGCGGCTGATCAGGTCTTTGAGTTCGTAGGTGGAATTGACCAGGCGGTAGATACTGTGTATCGCCGAGATCAGGGATTTATACTTTTTCGTAGGGGTCAAATAGTTTTTTGTATTCATCTAAGGCATACCTGTCGGTCATCCCCGCGATATAATCACAGACGGCTCTCTTTACCCCGTCCCGCGGTATCTTTTTCTGTACCTCGGTTGGCAGTTGCGCAGGCTTGTCAAGGTAGAGGTTAAACAATTCCGTAATAAACCTCTTCGCCTTTATGCTCATCCTCATCACGCGGTAATGATGGTACATCTTCTGCATCAAGAAATCCCTTAATGGTTTTCTCATCAGGGACATCTCTTTACTGAATGCAACTACCTTATCGCTGCATTTTTTTACTTCCTGCGGGGATTTAAGTTTAAGCTTCTCAATATTCTCCGATGTAGAGGATAATAAATCTGTAACCTGCGCGTTGATCAACGTCCTGACTATAAGATACTTCCTCTTCTCTCCCCCTATTTTAGCATATTTTTTGCTAATCAAGAGATTTATGTTATTCCAGATCTTCAGGCTTTGAAGGTCTTCTTCTTTTATCAGTCCGGAGGTCAAACCATCGTCGAGATCATGGTTGTCGTAAGCTATCTCATCCGCGATATCGACTACCTGGGTTTCCAGGGTCGGCATTTCATCCGGAGAGAGCTCCTTGATTTTTACCGGCCTGTCAAAGGGGGAAGAATGCTTGACCAGTCCTTCCCTTACTTCCCAGGTGAGATTAAGCCCGGAGAAATCCGGATAGCGCTCTTCCAGGCAATCCACTACCCTAAGGCTCTGCAGGTTATGGTTGAAACCTCCCTCCTTCTTCATCAGCTCGTTCAGGGCTTCTTCTCCTGCATGGCCGAAGGCGGTATGGCCCAGGTCATGCGCCAATGCCACGGCTTCAGTAAGGTCGACGTTTAATCTTAAGGCCGAGGCGATGGTGCGGGCTATCTGCGCTACTTCTATCGTATGTGTCAGGCGGGTGCGGTAATAATCCCCTTCATGGTTCACAAAGACCTGGGTCTTGTATTCGAGTCTCCTGAAGGCCGCAGAATGTATTATCCTGTCGCGGTCCCTTTGATAAGCAGTCCGGTAGGGGTGTTCCTCTTCTTTATGGACCCTGCCTTTTGAGTTATAGGCCTTCATCGCGTAAGGCGCGAGGAGTATGTCTTCTAATTCTTTCAGTTGTTTTTGCGTAAGCATATTTTCAGTCGTTTATGCAACTGCCTAAGAGACTCTGAGACCACTTTAGTTTTATAGATCACCGGCATGAAATTAGTGTCTCCTTTCCAGCGCGGGACTATGTGTATATGCATATGTCCGGTTATCCCCGCTCCGGCGCTCTCTCCCAGGTTTATCCCGATATTGAATCCGTCGGGCCGCAAGCTTTTCTTAAGGAGCATCCTGGTTTTATTCAGTGTCCTTAAGAGGTCCAGGGCTTCCGCTTCGCTTAAGAGTGAAATATCGCGCACATGCCTTACGGGAGAAACCATCAGGTGCCCGTTATTATAAGGGAAAATATTCAAGAGGGCAAAGGAATACTTGGTTTTAAATACCAGGTAGCTATCCTTACCGTTTTTTAAGGTCTTGCAGAAGATACAGCCTCTCTTTTTCTTTTTTTCTAAGCGGATGTAATTTATCCTCCACGGGGCCCAGAGCGAATTCATCTATATCCTCACTATTTTTGCTTTTATTCCGGATTCGTTGACCTCTATAACTCCGTAGGAGTTGTAGGGGGCGAAGATCTTGTCCGTAGCGCTACCCGGGTTAAAATACAAGGTATTTCCGATTTTTTCATTCAGCGGCGAATGCGAATGCCCGAAGATGATCACATCCGCCCTCTCGTCTTTAAAGAACCCTC
>DATJPP010000092.1:0-6603 GCA_035506355.1 Candidatus Margulisiibacteriota bacterium
CCTTATCTTATTGCCTAGGACCACTACTTCTTCAGTTCTTTCCCAGATGAGAGGCATTAAACCTTCCGACCTTCTTTTAAAATCCAGCCGCCAGTGCAGATCAACTGCTACAGGCCCTTTAGCGAATTCAAACTGAAAGTGCGTATTTCGCCAGTAAGCCTCCGTTAACCCTTTAAGGTGCTTTACGTAGCCCTCTTTAAGCAGCAGCGCTTCTGTTTTAGGCAGGTCTTCTTCTTTGATCAGGATATCAATATCGCACATATGCCTTAGGTCAAATGAGGGGAAGAAGCGGGTTAAAATATCCATCCCCTTTATTGGAAGAAAAGGGATATTATTTTTGCGTAAAGAAGAGTTTAAGGATAGAAATTCTTTCCATAGCCCGACATTCACGGAGAAGACCGCCGAATAGGTACTTTGCAGACTAGGATATGCTTCGGGAGGTATCTTTAAGTCTTTTTGTTTGCGTAAGCTTAAGAAAACAGTGGGGATTAAATTGTGCCTAGCGGATAGGTTAAGAAAAAAGGGGAAATTTATCCCCTCTAATGAAGTAATGGGCCTGTTTTTGATGATATCTAATAATAATTGAGCCTCTGGGCTACGGGAGTAGAGCTCTTTCACAAAACCATCATAATTTTCTGACGAATAAAAGTCAAGTTTTTATTGCTAGCCTCTCTTGTTGTGCTATAATTTATTTAAAGATTTATCCCGCCTTTTTAAATAATCTTAGGCAAGGACTGTTTATGAAAATATTATCGGCGCCTTTAGATATCTGCCTGGGCATTACCAATAAATGTAACTTGAACTGCAGGCATTGCCTTGCCTCCGATACTCGTCAAGCCGTTGATTTTTCTACCGAAGAACTGCTGGGAATAATTCGGCAGATAGAGGAACTTAAGATATTTAGCCTGGCTATCTTCGGCGGAGAGCCGCTGGTCAGAAAAGATTTCTTTCAAATACTTGATGCCTTATGCAAGATAAAATTTCTAAAACCTTCGCTTAACACCAACGGCACGCTTATCACCAAAGAAGTAGCCCGGAAACTCGCCTCCTACCCCATCTCAGGATTCGCAGTCAGCCTTGATGGCTCTACTGCACAGGTACAGGACCCTCTGCGCGGAAAAGGTTCTTTTGCCAAGAATATAGAAGGGATAGAGAACCTTATATCTCAAAGGCGCCACGTGCTTATCTCCGTTACCGCCAGCAGGTTTAACTACCAGGACGCATCCAATATAGTCCGGCTGGCGAAGAAGCTCGGGGCTTCCCAGGTGCGTTTCAACGAGTTGATGTTTGTGGGGAATGCCAGCTGCTACCATGAAAGTCTATTGATGAGCCCGAAGCAGAAATTTGAACTTTTATCGCAGTTAAAAAGTTTAAGGGATGAATTCGGCGGATTTGTCACCGGCTCAATATTACAGGTGGTGGATATTATGCAGGAGATGAAGGGTAAGCCCAAAGAGAAGTTCCCTTTGAAGATCCATAGCTGCGGCGCAGGAGTCAAGAAGTGTAATATCCGTCCGGATGGCTGGGTTACGCCCTGTGAGGTCCTCTGGGGAGTAAAAGCCGGGAACTTAAGGGAAAGTTCGCTTTATGATATCTGGCACAATTCAGAGGTTATGAACGATTTTAGAAAAACCATTGAGATTACCGAGAAAGAAATACCTGTATGTAAAGACTGCCAATATTTAAGGCTCTGTTATAAAGGCCACCGCTGCCAGCCGTATTATTATCCGGGAGAGCCCTTTGCGCACAAAGAGCTTTATTGTTGGAGGGAAGATGTCGTATCCGCTTAGCACCATCTATTTTTACCTGACTTCTTATTGTAACCTGAGCTGCATTCATTGCTGGATATCCCCGCGCTATCTTAAAGGAAGAGAGGCTCCGGATGAAACGGATTTATCGCGCCTTAAAGAGATTATTGACCAAGCCATCCCGCTGGGGTTAAAGAGCATTAAACTTACCGGCGGCGAGCCTTTCTTAAGCCGGCACACCCTGCCTCTTATCAGCTATGCCTCGGATAAGAAACTCAAGGTTGTAATTGAGACAAATGGTGTCCTGGTGGATGAAGGCATCGCCAAGTTTCTTAAAGAAAATAATGCGGGGTTTGTCTCCGTGAGTCTTGATGGTTCGACTTCCGAAGTGCATGAAGCGGTCAGAAAAGAGAGAGGAAGCTTTGATAAGGCGGTGACGGGGATCAAGAATCTAAAAAAGTACGGCATAAATACCCAGGTGATATTTTCTATTTATAAAAAAAATGCGCTTTTTCTGGAAGATACTATAAGTTTTTCCGAGAAGTTAGGAGCTGATTCGCTGAAGATCAACTGCATATCGATGGTTTCTCGCGGAGAGCTTTTGAACAAGGAAGGCCAGACGCTTGCGGTAAAGGAATATATTGATCTTAATAATAAAATTGAAGAAGAACTGAAAACCAGATATAAAATCAAGATAATCCTGGATTTACCCCCGGCTTTCAAGAGTCTTAAAAACATCAAAATGGAGGCCTCCACCTGCGGGCTCAAAGGGATAATCGGGGTTCTACCCGATGGCAAAATCTCTATCTGCGGGATAGGCGAGGTGCTCTCTTCGCTCGTCCTGGGAGATATCCGCGAGGAAACGCTTGAGCGGATTTGGGAAAATAACCCCCTCCTTAGTTCAATAAGGCAGGATTTGCCCCGCAAACTAGAGGGTATCTGCGGGGATTGCATACTTAAAACCCTTTGCCTGGGTAAATGCCGCGCCGAGGCCTATTACCGCAACAATAATATCTTCAGCCCATTTTATTTCTGCGAAGAGGCTAACCGCTTAGGGCTCTTTCCGGAAAACAGGAGACTTAAAACCTATAAGGAGGCAAGTAGATGAAGAGCGAAGTGTATAAGTGCAATTCAAGTATTGTGTTAAGAGAAGAGGACGATGAAGCCCTGCTTTTTAATCCCGACAATTCCGATATCGTTGTCCTAAATTCAACCGGACGTTTTATCTGGGAGTACTGCGACGGGAAGAATACAAAAAAAGAAATCTTGGATAAGATGCTCGAAGAATTCAGCGTCTCTGCTGAGGAGGCAGGTAAAGACCTGGACTCTTTTTTAACCTCTTTGCTTGAAAAGGGTTTTATTCAGTCTAAAAAAGGATAATGGGTATTCGCCTGCGCATCGCCGGGTTCGATATCTTTATCAGGGGGAATAGTTTTTTCCGGCTTCTAAGCCCCAAAGAGAAGAAGCTCCTGAATAATTTCCTTATCGCCAAGAAAAACCCCACCCGCCAAAGCCGGCATCCCATAACAGTAAATATAAAGACTATCAAGAAGGATAAAATCCATGCACCGCAGGCAATAAACAGGGAACAAGCCCTGCTCTTGTGGAGGAATTTTCCGGAGTATGCTCCGGCATACGAGTACAGGTTTGAAAAGATATTCTATTTTTTTGTTGAAAGCATACTCCCGCATTACCTTAAAGAATACCGGGTAGGTAACAAGGAATTTCTCACGCTATTGAAGAGAGGACTTTATTCTAATAGAATCATCGCCAGCTTAGACGAAGCCCTGATCTGCAGGGATAAGCTGCGTGTTTACGATATCATTTACCGCCATCCCTCTTTTCATAATCCCTCACTTCTTAAGCTCTGGCCTTATAATCTGAGCATCCTTCTGCCCCTGATGCGCATGCTCCTTAATTCATCCGGCAAAGGCCTCTTTTTGCATGCCTCATCGGTGGAATACGCAGGTTTTGCCTATCTCTTCGTCGGACCGGGTAATTCCGGAAAGAGCACTACCGCTAAACTATGCGCAGCCGAAAGGATGCTTAGCGACGATATCTCCCTGATTAAGAAAATCGGCAACTCATATTATTCATACCCTAATCCCTGGTGGAATTTAAGCTCAAAGAATCCACAGATCTTATCTCCGCAAAAGCCGGTCAGACTTAAGTCTATCTTTTTCATAAAAAAGTCAGGAAAGACAAAGTTGGAGAAGATAAGTTCCAAAGAATCGTTAAAAAGGCTTATCTATTCCGACTCGCCTTTCCAGCAGATGGCTTTTATTGATAATAAGTCCGGGTTGAAGAGTTTTTACCTGGCAACGCAGGATCTGGCTACGGGCGTACCTTCTTTTATCCTGTATATCAAGAAATCGCCCAAGTTTAAAGAAGAATTCCGCGTGATTGTCGAGGAGAAAATAGGGGATGGATGAAGCAAGACTGGGAGAGATCTCCGTAGAGCTCAAGAAGGAAGCCCTGGGGAGAGGCTTGAATATCACTGCACCTACCTGCGGCACGAGTATGGTCCCGATCATCAGGCCCAGAAATAAGGTTGTTGTAACCGGTTGCACTACGGATAAATTAAAATGCGGCGATATCATCGTATTCCAGCCGGCTATCGGAAAAAATATAGTGGCCGGGCACAGGCTTATCTTTAAGAAAAGATCCGCTGGCAGGGTCATTTTCTACGCCAAAGGAGACAGCCAGAAGCGCTACGACCTACCTATACAGGAAGAGCAGGTGTTGGGCAAGGTTATAAAAATAAAGAAGAAACACTTTAGTATACTTCCGGATTCTTTTGGGGGAAGGCTCCTGAATCTTATTTTCCTTGCTCTTTCGGTCTCGCTCGTTCTCCCCCTTGCCTTAAGGTTCTTTGGCCGTTTTAAAGCGGTATTACGCAAGGTGCAATCCTTTTAGCCCTTGACCAGTATTTTGCGGTAGTATATAATATCTTTACTTTTCGTAACCCCAAGGAGGAGCAGCGCAGATATGGATGCCAATAATAAAAGAAACTTCATTCTTTTAGGTCATGCCCAGTCAGGTAAGACTACCCTCTCCGAAAGTATCCTTTATTCCTGCAAGGCTACCACCCGCAAAGGCTCAACACTGGATGGGACAACTGTAAGCGACTACAGTTTTGACGAAATTGAAAGGAAAAGTTCCATAAATTCCAGCCTGCTTTATTGCAATTATCAGGGTATTAGGATCCAGATGATTGATTCGCCCGGTTACGCGGATTTCTTCGGCGAGGTACTCTCCGGGATACGCGGCGTAGATGCGGCAGTGATGGTGGTTGACGCCGCCTCCGGAGTAGAGGTAGGGACTGAAAGGGCCTGGCAACTGTTGGAAGAGGCGGGGCTGCCCTGTATTTTTTTCATAAATAAAATAGACAGGGAAGGCTCGGATGAGCAAAAGGCGCTTGCCGATATACGGGAAGGCTTTTCTAAGCGGGCGATAATGATAGAATCGCTGGATTCCCCGGAGTTGATTGAGGCGGTAGCCGAGAGTGACGATAAACTACTGGAAAAGTACTTAAACGGAGAAAGTTTAACCGCGGAAGAGTTAAGCAGCGGCTTAAGGCAGGCGGTAATCAAGCGCAAGATATTTCCCATTGTAGCCGGCTCGGCCTCAATGGATAGAGGGATAACCCAGCTTTTGGAAGGTATAATTAAATATATGCCTTCCCCTTTAGAGCGGGCAAAAATAGAGGCTGTTAATCCTGCGAATACAGAAGAGAAAAAAGAGATTCTGTTCTCGGAGAAGTCGCCCTTCTCCGCTTTTGTCTTTAAGTCCATATCCGACCCTTACGTCGGGCAATTGACCTTATTGAGGGTTTTCTCCGGCTCACTGGCTGCCAACACCAACTTTTATAACGTGAGTAAGAGATCCAGGGAAAGGATCGGGCCTATTTATATCCTGCAGGGTAAAGAGCAGCGCGTAGTGGAGAATGCCTCCTGTGGCGATATCGTGGCTATTGCCAAGCTTAAAGAAACCGTGACCTCTGATTCGCTGGCTGACGAGAAGAACCAGGTTATATTCCCCCCCATTGTTTTTCCTGAGCCGGCAATCTCAGCTTCGGTAAGGCCGAAGTCCAGGCAGGATGAGGACAAGATCTCAACTTCCCTGCATAAACTTGTGGCAGAAGACCCTACTTTCAAGGTTACCCATGACCACCAGACCAAGGAACTGATCATTTCAGGGCTTGGTGATCTGCATCTCTCGGTCATGGTTGAACGCATGAAGAAGAGATTCAACGTAGAGGTCGAGCTGGGTACGCCCAAGGTCTCTTATAAAGAAACGATCAGCAAGAGCATTAAGATGCAGGGTAAATTCAAGCGTCAATCCGGCGGGCGCGGCCAGTACGGAGACGTCTGGATCGAGGTCCAGCCCCTGGAGCGGGGGAAGGGGATTGAATTTGTGGATAAGGTTTTTGGAGGGGCTATCCCGCGTAACTTCATACCTTCCGTGGAAAAAGGGGTAACCCAGGCTTCCTTGGAAGGCGCGGTTGCCGGATACCCGATAGTAGACGTGCGTGTTATACTTTACGACGGCTCATATCACGAAGTAGATTCTTCTGATATGGCTTTTCAGATCGCCGGTGCCATGGCTTTGAGAAAGGCGATCACGGCTGCCTCCCCGGTATTGCTTGAGCCGGTAATGGATGTGGATGTGGTCATCCCGGAAGAATACCTCGGTGCTATATCCGGAGACGTAAACTCCCGCCGCGGCAGGATCATGGGGATGGACGTGAAGGGGAGATCGCAGATAGTGAAAGCTAAGGCCCCCCTGGCGGAGATGTTTACCTATGCCAATGACCTGCGCTCTCTTACCGGAGGCAGGGGAATGTATACCATGC